>JANLHE010000190.1 GCA_024653875.1 Acidobacteriota bacterium | reverse complement strand
GCCGACGCATCGCTTGGGGGGTTTGTCGATCGCCTGTCGCTTCTCTCCGAGGCGGATGAGGCCCAGGGCTCCAACGACGCGCGCGTGTGGATGATGACGATGCACGCGGCAAAGGGGCTGGAGTTCCCCGTCGTCATCGTCGCGGGCATGGAAGAGGGATTGTTTCCGCACTCGCGCTCGAGCGAGGACGAAGACGAGATCGAGGAGGAGCGGCGCCTCTGCTACGTGGGGCTGACCCGCGCCCGCGAGCGGCTGATCCTGACCAGCGCGGCCAGGCGCCGGGTGTTTGGCGACTACCAGTCCACCGAACCGTCGCGCTTCCTTGACGAGATCCCGGCGGAGTTGATGCGCCGGATCGAGCCCGTGGTGGCGCCGTCGTGGAACAGCACGCGGTACGAGAGCCGGAATCCCTATGGGCGACGTTTTGGCTCGAAAGCGAAGGAGAAGGAGCCGACGCCGTTTGCCTCCTACGAGGAAGAGGACCAATCCTCCTCGACAGGCCTCAAAGTCGGCCTGCGCGTGCGGCACAAGCAGTTCGGGATCGGCAACATCATCGGCGTCGAAGAGCAGGGCGACGACACGCGTGTCACCGTCCGGTTCAACACCGTTGGCGTGAAGAAGCTGGTCGCCCGCTACGCGGCATTAGAAAAGGCGTAAGAGGCTCCGGGCTTCAGCCCGGAGCAACCCGGCACGGGCTATAAAGCAGTTGTCACTTGCGTGTAGTCGTACGGAGGCCCCGGGCTTCAGCCCGGGGCGTGCGGCACGGGCTAAAGCCCGTGCCCTCCGTCTACAGCGATCTGAAACGCGCTCTAAAGCCGCGCCAATTCCTACGTGCCCTCCGGCTCGCTCTCGTCTGTAGGGGGCACGCCGGCGGCACCCGGCTCGGAGCCTTCCGGCGTCTCCCCGCCTTCGCCTTCCGGAATCTCGGCGGCCTCGCCGAGCTCCATCAGCGTGGCGATGGACACCACGCGGTCTCCCTCCGCCAGGTCGATCAGGCGCACACCCTGGGTGTTGCGGCCGATGGAGCGCATGCCCGCGGTGGACATGCGGATGATCTGGCCCTGCTCGGTGACCATCAGCAGGTCGTCATGGTCGGTGACGCAGGCGATCCCCACCACCGGGCCGTTCCGGTCCGAGGTCTGCACGTTCTTCAGGCCAATGCCGCCGCGGGCCTGTTTGCGGTACTCGTCCACCTCGGTGCGTTTGCCGTAGCCGTTTTCACAGACCGTGAGGAGCGTGGCGTCGTTGCTGACCACTTCCATGGCCACCACCAGGTCTCCCTCGCGCAGGTTGATACCCCGCACGCCGAAGGCCGTGCGGCCCATCGGGCGCGCGTCCTCTTCACTGAACCGGATGGCCATGCCGTTGCGTGTGCCGATGACCAGATCCTTCTTGCCGTCGGTCTCCGCGACGGCAATCAGCCGGTCCGTATCGTCCACCTGGATTGCGATAATGCCGGCCGAGCGCGGATTTGAAAACGCCTTCAGGTCGGTCTTCTTGATGGTGCCCCTTTCGGTGCCCATCAAAATAAAGCGCTCGCCCTCGTCGCCGGGGAAGCTCTGCACGCGCAACAAGGCCGCGATCTTCTCGCCGTCGGCCATCTGCACGAGGTTGGCGATGGACTTGCCCTTGCTGCTGCGGCTGACTTCGGGAATGTCGTACACGCGCAGCCAGTAACACTTGCCCCTGTCGGTGAAGATCAGGATGTAGGCGTGCGTGTTGGCGATGAAGAGGTGGCGCACCACGTCTTCCTCGCGGGTCTGCATGCCGATGAGGCCCTTGCCGCCGCGGCGCTGCTTCCGGTACTCATCCAGCGCGCTGCGCTTGATGTAGCCGGTCTGCGTGGACGTGATGACCACGTCCTCGTCGGCAATCAGGTCTTCCACGCGGAAGTCGCCGCTGTCTTCGATGAAGTCGGTGCGGCGGCCGTCGCTGAACTTGGCGCGAATGGCTTTCAGCTCATCCACGATGATCCCAAGGATCAACTCGTCGCTCGACAGGATTGTGCGCAGTTTCGTGATGAGCGCGACCAGTTCGGTAAGCTCATCAACAATCTTCTGCCGTTCCAGACCCGTCAGCCGCTGCAGCTGCATGTCGAGGATGGCCTGCGACTGCAAGTCGGACAGGCCGAAACTTGTCATCAACCCCACGCGGGCTTCAGCCGGATTCTTGGAATTGCGGATCAGCGTGATCACCGCATCCAGGTGATCCAGGGCGATCTTCAACCCTTCCAGGATGTGCGCGCGCGCTTCGGCCTTGCGCAGCTCGAACTCGACTCGGCGCCGGACCACTTCTTTCCGGAATGCGATGAACAGCTCGATGATCTGCAGCAGGTTCAACACGCGGGGGCGGCCGCCGGAGATCGCCAGCAGCGTGATGCCGTAGCTCATCTGCAGGCGCGTGTGCTTGTACAGATTGTTCAGGACCACATCAGGCAGTTCGCCGCGCTTGAGCTCGAAGACGATCCGCATGCCGTCGCGGTCGGATTCGTCGCGCAGATCCGAAATGCCCTCGAGCTTCTTGTCCCGCACCAGTTGCGCGGTGTCCGCGATCAAGGTGGCCTTGTTGACCTGATACGGAATTTCCGTGACGACGATCGAGACGCGATCGCCCCTCTTGTTTTCTTCGAACGCCGCTTTGCCGCGGACCACCACGTTGCCGCGGCCCTCGCGGTACGCCCTGTTGATCCCCGCCCGGCCGACAATCGTGCCCCCCGTCGGAAAGTCCGGCGCGGGAATGGCCTGCAGCACCGCCTTGAATCGATCCTCCGCCGGCTCGTCACGATGGTCGATCGCCGCGAGCACGCCGTCGATCACCTCGCCCATGTTGTGCGGCGGAATGCTCGTCGCCATGCCGACCGCGATGCCGTTGGATCCGTTGACCAGCAGGTTGGGGTAGGGCGCCGGAAAGACCGTGGGCTCTTCCGTGGTCTCGTCAAAGTTCGGCCGGTGATCGACCGTGTCCTTGTCGAGGTCGGCCATCATCGCTTCGGCCAGCGACTTGAGCCGCGCCTCCGTGTAACGGTAGGCGGCCGGCGGATCGCCGTCGACCGAGCCGAAGTTCCCCTGGCCGTCGACCAGGGTGTAGCGCATGTTGAAGTCCTGCGCGAGGCGGACCAGCGTGTCGTACGCCGGGCCGTCGCCGTGCGGGTGGTAGTTACCGATGACCTCGCCGACGATCTTGGCGCACTTGCGATACGAACGGTTCGACGCCAGGCCCATCTGCCGCATGGCGTAGAGCACGCGGCGGTTCGCGGGCTTCAGGCCGTCGCGCACGTCGGGCAACGCGCGGCCGATGATCACGCTCATGGCGTAATCCATGTACGAGCGCTTCATCTCGTCTTCGATGTTGACGGGAAAGCGCAAAGAGGGATTCTGATCCATGGGGTCGGACACTTAAATATCGAGGTTCTTGACGTCGAGCGCGTTGTCTTCGATGAACTTGCGGCGCGGTTCCACCTGGTCGCCCATCAAGGTCGTGAACATCAGGTCGGCTTCGGTGTTGTCCTCGGCCCGCACCTGCAGCAAGGTGCGCTTGGTCGGATCCATCGTGGTCTCCCACAGCGTCTCCGGGTTCATTTCACCAAGGCCCTTGTACCGGTTGATGGCCAGACCGCGGCGACCGGCCGCCACGAAGTAATCCACCAGGTCGTCAATCGACTCCAGGTGCCGATCCGCGTCCTTGTCTTTAGCTGCCGGGACCGCCGGCTTGGCCGCCGCCGGCGCCTCGGTTTCCGCGGCCGCCTCGCCGTCCACATCCAGCACCACGTCGGTCGACGACTCTGACTGGCCTGTCGTGCGAATCACCACGGGCCCCAGCATCAAGTCGCGGACGTCGACATACGCGGCCGCCAGGGTGCGGAACTCTCCGGTCGTGACAAAGTCAACGTCGAGCAGGTGATGACGGTCGTAGCCGTACGAGCGATCGGTGATCTTGACCGCCAACGCCTGGTGGCCGGAATCCTCGACGACTTCGGCTGATATCTGCGGCTCCTGAAGGTACGACGCGAGTTGTTCCACCAGCTCACGGTCCGTCCAGAACGCCTTGTCGCGCGCACCGCCTTCGAGCAGGGCCGTGATGGCCTTGCGCGACGGCCCGCGGCGTTCCACCACGTTCAGGAACTTCCGGAACAGCATCAGCTTCTCGAGCCGGCGCTCGAGCGGCTCGCCGGACAGCTCGGTGCCGTCTGAAAGCACCAGCGTGCGCGATTCCGTGGCCCGGTGAATCAGGAACAGCTCGAGCTTCCGCTCGTCCTTGATGAAGGACTCCTGCCGGCCACGCTTGGCGCGGAACAGCGGCGGCTGGGCGATGTAGATGTACCCGAGATCCACCAGGGCTTTCATCTGCCGGTAGAAGAACGTCAACAGCAACGTGCGGATGTGGGATCCGTCCACGTCGGCGTCCGTCATGATGATGATGCGGTGGTACCGCACCTTCGCGCCGTCGAATTCATCCGGACCGATGCCACACCCCAGCGCGGCGATCAGCGTGCGGATTTCTTCGCTGCCCAGCATCTTGTCGAAGCGGGCCTTTTCCACGTTCAGAATCTTGCCTTTGATCGGCAACACCGCCTGGAATCGACGGTCCCGGCCCTGCTTCGCGGACCCGCCTGCCGATTCGCCTTCGACGATGTAGATCTCGGCCTGCGCAGGGTCGCGCTCCTGACAGTCCGCGAGTTTGCCGGGCAGCGCGGAATTGTCCAGCGCGCCCTTGCGGCGCACCAGGTCGCGGGCCTTGCGCGCGGCCTCGCGCGCCAGCGCGGCTTCGATGGCCTTGGCCACCACTTTCTTCGCCACCGCCGGGTTCTCTTCGAGGAACGCGCCCAGACGGTCGTTCACGACGCCCTCGACGATGCCCTTGACCTCGGTGTTGCCAAGTTTGGTCTTGGTCTGTCCTTCAAACTGCGGCTGTGGAATCTTGACCGACACGATCGCGGTCATGCCCTCGCGGATGTCATCGCCGCCAATGCTGTCGGTGAGTTTGTCCGCGAGGTTGTTCTTTGACGCATACGCGTTGATCGTGCGCGTCAACGCGGAGCGGAACCCGGACATATGGGTGCCGCCTTCGGTCGTGTTGATGTTGTTCGCGAAACTGAACGTCGTCTCGGCGTAGCTGTCGTTCCACTGCAGCGCGATTTCGACGATGGTGCCGTCGCGTTCGCCGATCATGTAGATCGGCTTGTCGTTCACCACCACCCGGTTGGTGTTGAGGTACTCGACAAACTCGCGGATGCCGCCTTCGTACAGGAACTCGTGCCGCTTTCCATCCCGCTCGTCGTCAATCGTGATGGTGACGCCGGCGTTGAGAAACGCGAGTTCCCGGAGGCGCTGCGACAGGATCTCGAACGATATCTCGAGGGACTCGAAAATCTGAAGGTCGGGTTTGAACGTGACCTTGGTGCCGCGTTTCTCCGTCGTCCCTGTGATGTACAGGTCGCCCTGGGGCGCGCCGCGATGGTACCGCTGCTGATGCACGTGCCCGTTGCGCCAGATTTCAAGCTCGAGCCACTCGGACAGCGCGTTGACCACGGAGATGCCGACGCCGTGGAGACCGCCGGACACTTTGTAGGCGGAGTTCTCGAACTTACCGCCGGCGTGCAGGACGGTCATAACCACTTCGGCGGCGGACTTGCCGCTGTCGTGCATGTCCACCGGGATGCCGCGGCCGTCGTCCACCACCGTCACGGATCCGTCGATATGGATCGTGACGTTGACGTTCTTGCAGTACCCGGCCAGTGCTTCGTCGATCGAATTGTCAACGACTTCGTACACCAGGTGATGCAGGCCCAGCGGACCCGTCGATCCGATATACATGGCCGGGCGTTTCCGCACGGCCTCGAGGCCTTCCAGGACTTTGATCTGATCTGCGCCGTACTCTTGTTCGGCGGTGTTCTCGGTATTTTCCATCAGTGGTCAGTCAGCCCGTTCACAGACGCATCGGCATGATCACGTAGGTGTATTCGTACCCTTCGGCGGCGATGGGTTTCATCACGGCCTGGCTCATCTCGTCCTTGAATTCAAGCAGGACGCCTTCGGTTTCCACCACGTTCAAGAAATTGTCGACGTAGTCCGCATTGAAGCAGATTTGCAGCGCCGGTCCGGAGTACTGCACGGGTAACACTTCGTGCGCTTCTCCCAGTTCCGGCGTGCTGGATGTGATCTCCACCTGGTCGGGCGCGATGGAGAACTTGACGGCTTTTGATCGCTCGTTGGACAACAGCCGCACACGGCGGACCGCCGACGCGAGCCGATCGCGGTCAAATTCAATCTGTTTGTCGTTGGTTTTGGGAATCACGCGTTCGTACGCCGGAAAGTTCGCGTCGATTTTTCGGGAGATCAACAGGCGTCCGTCCGCCTTGAAGAAAATGTGATTCTCTCCTTGGGAAAACTCAATCGTGGCGCCGCCGTCGATCAACCGCGCCACTTCATTGAGGGTCTTGCGGGGCAACAACACTTCCGCTGGCGCGGCCGCGCCCGAGGGTTCGTTCACCGTCATCAGCGCGAGCCGATGCCCGTCGGTGGCCACCATGCTCAGCGATTCTGGCCGCAGCACCAATTGGGCGCCGTTCAGGAAGTAGCGGGTGTCTTCGCTTGTAATGGCGAACCGGGTGTGCGCAATCATCCGCTTGAGTGCCGGACCAGGCAGCGAGGCTTCGGTGACACCAGATTCCTGTGGTGGTGTCGGAAACTCGCCGGCGGGTAGGGTCTGCAGTTTGGATTCAAAGCGGTCCGCCGCGACGGTGACGCTTTTTCCGCCCTTGTCCGCTTCGATGCGGATATCGGTGTCCGGCAGCGCGTTCACAATCTCGAATAGTTTTTTGGCAGGCAGCGTCAAGGTCCCCGGTCTGGTGACCGTCGCCTCGCAACGACTCCGTAATGCCACGTCGAGGTCGGTCGCCAGGAGAGACACCACCCCATCCGCCGCTTCGAGGAGGACGTTGGCTAGAATAGGGATCGTGTTCTTGCGTTCGACGATGCCTTGAAGGAGGGATAGTTCTTTGAGTAGATCGTTCTTGCGAACCACTAACTCCATGGGCGGGGCGACCTCTCTCTCAACTGGTCCGGCGGCGGATCAATTGAACGTTCTTTAGGAAGATCAAAAAGACAAAGGATTATAACAGGAATAAGGGCCTGTTGGAAACTGAAAGTCTGGCGATTACCTATTAAGAATCAACAAGTTACCCTGTGCATCCTTTTGCGGGTAACACGGCGGAAAAACTGAAGGAAAATTGTCGAAAAAACCAGGGTTCTGGTTTTCCACATCCCATCCACAGGCATGCACAGGCCGGCCCTGTGAAAAAACCTTACTGCAGCGACTGGAGAAGGCTGTTGATTTGGTTGTTGAAAACCGCGTCCTTCCCCCTCATCTCCTCGACTTTCTTAATCGAGTGGATGACCGTGGAGTGGTGTTTGCCGCCAAAACTCTTGCCGATTTCCGGCAAGGAGGCATTCGTCAGGGTCTTGCAGAGATACATCGCCACCTGGCGCGGCATGGCCACGGATTTTGAGTTGTTTCGCGACTTCAGATCCACCATTTTCATCTGGTAGTAATCCGCCACGAACTTCTGGATGCCATCGATTGTGATGGCCCTTTCGTCCTGCCTGAGGATGTCGCGAAGCACCTCCTGGGCCAGGGCCATGGAGATTTCCCGGCCGGTGAGCGAGGCGTATGCCAGGAGCCGAATCAACGACCCTTCCAACTCCCGGATGTTGGATTTGATGCGCCCGGCGATATACAGGGCAACGTCGCTGGGCAGCGCCACGCCTTCGCTGTCGGCCTTCCGGTTGAGGATGGCAATCTTCGTCTCCAGATCCGGCGGCTGGATGTCCGCCGTCAGTCCCCACTCAAAACGCGAGCGGAGGCGCTCCTCGAGCTGGGCAATCTGGTGCGGCGGGCAGTCGCTGCTGAGGACAATCTGTTTCTGGGCGTCATAGAGCGCGTTGAACGTGTGGAAGAACTCCATCTGGGTGCGCTCTTTGCCGGCGATGAACTGGATGTCGTCAATGAGCAGCACGTCCACGCTGCGATACCGCTCGCGGAACTCGAGAATCCGGTCATAACGCAGGGCGTTGATGACCTCGTTCATGAAACGCTCGGACGAGATGTAGGTCAGCTTCAGTCCCGGGTGATGGTTCAACACGTAATGCCCGATGGCGTGCATCAAGTGCGTCTTGCCCAACCCCACGCCCCCGTAGATGAACAGCGGGTTGTACGACCGCGAAGGCGCTTCCGCCACCGCGCGGCAGGCCGCATCGGCAAACTGGTTGGACGCACCCACGATGAACGTGTCGAAGGAGTAGCGGGGGCTCAAACCCGCGTGGTCGTCCTCGGTGCCGAGGATGTCCGGCAGGTCGGGCACGGCCTCCTCGGCCAGCTCAGGCGCCGCCGAGAGGGGCGCCAGGGGCACGGAAGCGCCATCTCCCGCGGCGGCATCCACCGCTTCGTAGGCCACCTGGACCCCCGGCCGTCCCACTTCCGCGAGGGCTTCCTCGATGAGCGCGGGGTAATGGGTGGTGAGCCACTCGGCCGCCATGGGGTTCGGCACCTGAATCAGCAGACGGTCTCCGGCATCCCTGACCAGACGGGTCGGGTGGAACCAGCTGAAATAGCTGAACCGGTTGACTTTGGTCTCGATCCGCGCCAGAACGGCGTCCCACACAGTGTTCGTCATTTCCGCCTTGCTGCGTTGCCACCGGCCCCTTGCCAGACGGGCCTTTCCTGACCTTCGCCACCCGGATACCCTTATGCAGCAAGGCTTCCGGAGGACCAGCCTCTGGAAACCCGCATTCTGCAAGGATTCCCCCGCTTTCGCCGCGCGGGAACACTCGCCAATACTGCGTTTTCAGGCCTGAGACTGCGAAAAACCCTTGTTTTCCACAGTTTTTTCCACACCTGTGGAAAACTCCCTCTCAACGCCGTGGCCGGAGGCGCCTCCCGGCAGGGCTGGCGACTCTAGCATACGCTCAGGCCACCCCGAAACAAGCGCCCCCGGGGACCCCTTCAGGTTCTGTACGTTGACAGCTTTTCCCCCTCTCCGATAGCATTTGTGTTTCTCCTGAGTGGAAGGACCCTCGGAGTGGGAGTCTCATGAAGCGTACTTTTCAGCCCAATAACCGTCGACGTCGTCGCACACATGGCTTTATCGTGCGCATGCGTACGAAGAACGGCCGGCTCGTGTTGAAGCGGCGTCGCGCTAAGGGGCGCAAGCGCCTGACGGTGTCGAACACCACCACCCGCTAAGGCGGGTCGCCAACGGCGCACCGCGGCGCCCCCATGTCCCAGCGGTTCAGTTCCACGGTTCGCCTGAAAGCCCGGCCCGAATTCCTGATCGTTCAGGAGCAGGGTCACAGGGTGGCCACGAAATACGTGACCCTCCTGGGGATGGCCAACGGACGTCCCTCCGATCGTTTGGGCCTGATCGCCTCTCGCAAGTTCGGGAACGCCGTCGCCCGCAATCGTGCAAAACGGCGCCTGCGTGAAATCTTCCGGCACCAGGAGCCAGACACCATTGGTGAGCGCGGACTCAAAGGACTCGACTTGGTAGCTATTCCCCGCCGCGCGTTGCTTGAGGCATCATTTGCGGTGGTGAATGCTGACTTCTGCGCGGCCGTCCAGAAGATCCGGGGCCTGGCCTGATGCCGCACGCATACCCGCGATCGTTTGGCTGGCTCGGCGTCTTCCTCGTCAAGTCCTATCAGCTTGTTTTGTCTCCATTCGCCGGCGGCGCGTGCCGGTTCGAGCCCTCATGTTCCACGTACGCGATTGACGCGTTCGCGCGCCACGGTCTGTTGCGCGGCGGGTGGCTCGCGATTCGCCGCGTCAGCAAGTGTCATCCTTTCGGACCTCACGGGTTTGACCCCGTGCCTGGCGACCACCGGTCGTCCCGCTCCTGATCCCTGATTGATCCGTCCTGAATCCCACATGGAAAAGCGCGTCTTCCTCGCCATCTTCATATCGTTCGGAATTCTGGCGGTGTACCAGACGTACATCGCGCCGCCTCCGGCCCCGGTGCCGCTGCAGACCAGCGCTCCCGCGAGCGCACCGGCGCTGACGCCCCCGGCCACGCCGGCCGAGGCCGCGGCCGTCACCGCCGAGTTGCCGGTTGCGCTCGTGGGTGACGCGGTCGCGCGCGACATCGTGGTCGAGACGGATGCGATTCGCGCGGTGTTTTCCACCGAGGGCGCGACGCTCAAGAGTTGGCGGCTCAAGAAATACTTTGACGCCGCCGGAGAACCGCTGGAGTTGATACCGGTGGAGCTGCCCGCGAACTACCCGCACGCGTTTACGCTCGCCGTCGATCAGGATGACGTCTCCAAGGTGCTCGCGGTGGCGAAGTTCAGGGCCAGCGCCGACGGGCCGCTGCTGTTGGGGTCCGCGCCGGGCACCTTGAGTTTTGAATACCAGGACGCCTCCGGCCTCACCGCGCGCAAGAGTTTTCACTTCCAGCCGGATGGGCCGGAGAAGCCGTACCTGCTGAACGTGGATGCCTCCGTTGACACAAAGGGCGTGGCGCGTCCCGTGACGATGCGGATGGGGCCGTCGCTGGGGGTGGGGTACACGACCGGCGGACGCATGACCGCCACCTATCCGCCCGCCGCGCTGCTGCATCGCGACGGGAGCGTGGAACGGCCCAGCACGAGCGCGTTGCTCGAGCAGCCCGCCTACGACGGCGTGTTCCGTTTCGCGGGCGTGGGCGATCACTACTTCCTGTCCGCGGCGGTGCCGGGCACACGAAGCGTTCGCATGGAGTTCCAGCCGATCACTCTGCCGACGCCGGAACCGGACGCCACGCTGACGGGCGTCACCCAGCGCACGTTCGTCGCGTACAGCGTGTCCACGCCGGGCGTGATGAACATGCCGTTCTTCCTGGGTCCGAAGGACTTCGACGTTCTTCGCGCCGTGGACACGCAGATGGCGCGCGCGATCGATTTCGGGTTCTTCGCCTGGCTGGTGGTGCCACTGTTGCAATCCCTGAAGTGGATCAACAACTACGTCGGCAACTTCGGCGGGTCCATCATTGTCCTGACCATCATCCTGAATGCGATCATGTTCCCGCTGCGCCACCGGAGCATGGTGTCCATGCGCAAGATGCAGGCGGTCCAGCCGGAGGTGAAGGCCATCCAGAAGCGGTACGAGAAG
>JANLHE010000188.1 GCA_024653875.1 Acidobacteriota bacterium | reverse complement strand
GCCGACGCCGCCGCCCTTGAACTTCGCGGGCGATCGGGGCGGCGTGTACGAGCCGGTGGTGCCCAGCGTGCCGAACCTGGCCTCGGCCATGCAGACGGCTTCGCGGAACGTCGTGCCCTTGTCGGGATCCTCGCTGTCGAACACCCGCCGATCGGCGAACACCAACCGGCCTTTCGGAATTTCCAGTGTCGCGCTGACCGCCTCGGCGATGAGGTCGCGCGCGCGTTCGGCCGCCTGGATCGCGGCATTCCCCATCATCAGGGTCACGCGGCTGGAGTACGACCCGAGGTCCACGGGCGTCAGGTCCGTGTCACCGGTCACCGCGCGCACGTCAAAGGGCTCGATGCCGAGCACCTCCGCCACGATTCCCACCAGCACGTCGTCCGATCCCTGGCCGATCTCGGTGGCACCGCAGAACACGGTCACGCCGCCGCTGCGATCGAGCTTCAGCTGCACACCGGAGTGCGGCAGGTCGTTCCAGTTGATCGGCAGTCCGGCGCCGGAGAGGTACGACGAACAGGCGAGGCCGACACCCCGGCCGTGCGGGAGCTTGCGGAAGGTGTCGCGCCAGCCCGATCGTTCAACGACCTTCGTAATGCAGTCGGCCAGCCCGATCGTGCCCACCGTCAGGAAGTTCGCGGTCAGGCTGTCCGGCGGCTGCACGATGTTGAGGCGCAGATCGGCGGGATCGATCGCGAGCGTCTCCGCGATCTTGTCGAGCTGCACTTCCTGGCCGAATCGTGACTGGGGCGTGCCGTGACCGCGCTTGGGGCCGCACGGCGGCTTGTTCGTGAACACGCGGCATCCGCGGAAGCGGTACGTCGGGATGTCGTACGTCACCGTCTGCAGCGCACCTGTATAAAACGTGCTGGCCACGCCGTAGGACCCATACGCCCCGCCATCGAGCAGCGTCTGCAGGTCGAGGCCGGTGATCCTGCCGGCATTGGTCACGCCCGCGCGGAATCGCATCAGGACGGGATGCCGGCCGCGATGGCAGTAGAACACCTCTTCCCGGGTCAGGGCGATCTTCACCGGCCGGTCGAGCCGCATCGCCGCGTACGCCACCACGACTTCGTGGTTGAACGGATCGCTCTTGCCGCCGAAACCGCCGCCATTGGGCGCGGCCACCACGCGAATGTGCGCGGCCTGCATCGACAGCGCCTTCGACAACGCGCGGTGGAGGTAGTGCGGCGTCTGCGTGCTGGAGTACACGACCAGCTTGCCGTCGGGATCCTTGGTGGCGATGGTCGCGTGCTGCTCGATGGGCAGGTGCGTGTTCCCCTCGAAATAGAACACGTCGTCGAACACGTGATCCGCGCCGGCGATGGCGGCGTCGACATCGCCGAACTGCAGGGCCACGGCTTTGTGGACGTTGCCGAAATCCCCGTACTCGTGGATCCGCGGTTCGGGGTGCGCCAGGCTGTCGGCTGGCGAGGCGAACGTGCGCAGCGTCTCGTACTCAACATCAATCAGGCGCGTCGCGCGTTCGGCTGTCGCTTCATCGCGCGCGACCACGGCGGCCACCGGGTCCCCGACAAACCGGACCACGTCGCGGCACAACGCGTGTTCATCGTGGCTGACGGGCAGGATGCCGTAGGCAATCGGAAACGATGCACCGGTCAGCACCAGGTGCACGCCGTCGAGCCCCTCGGCCTTCGACGTGTCCACGCGGACGATCTTCGCGTGGGGCACCGACGAGCGCAGCAACTTGCAGTGCACCATCCGCGGCAGGATGATGTCGTCCGCGAACTTCGTCTGTCCCGTGACCTTCGCGCGGCCGTCCACGCGACGCCGCGGCTTGCCGATGACGTTTCCGCGGAGGGTCATTTCTTCACCTTCGCGGCGGCGTCCACCGCATCGAGAATCTGTTGGTAGCCCGTGCAGCGGCACAGGTTGCCGGAGAGGGCCTCGCGAATCAGTTCGCGCGATGGATGGGGTTCGCGATCGAGCAGCGCCTTGGCGGTGATGAGAATGCCGGGTGTGCAGTAGCCGCACTGCGCCGCGCCAAGATCGGCAAAGCACTCCTGCAGGGGATGGAGCCGGCCATCCTTCGTCAGGCCCTCCACGGTGACCACGTCCCGGCCGTCGCACTCGTGCGCCACCATCAGGCACGAGAGCACCGGCTGTCCATCGACCAGCACCGCGCACGCGCCGCATTCGCCCAGCTCGCAGCCGTGTTTGGTGCCGGTCAGCTGCAGGTCTTCCCGCAACACCTCGAGCAGGGTCTTGTCCGGGTCCACCAGCGTGTCCGCCGGTTCACCATTTACCGTCAGGGTCAGTCGCAGCTTCATCGCTGCGCCGATTGTACCCGGAGCACCCGGGCTCC
>JANLHE010000187.1 GCA_024653875.1 Acidobacteriota bacterium | reverse complement strand
AGCGGTTTTGCGCGGAATTGAAGCTTTATGGACGTCCCCACCCTCACCACCCGTCTGGCGCCCCATCCGGATGTCGTCTGGCGCCTGGTTGAGGGCGAGGTCGTGCTCCTCAACATCACAACGGGGCAGTACTACAGTCTTGATGAGGTGGGGACGCGGGTCTGGTCACTGCTGCCCCAAACCGGCAGTTCGCTGGAAGGGCTGCGCAACGCGCTGCTCGAGGAGTTTGACGCCGACGCGTCCGACATCGACCGCGACCTCCGGGATCTGTTTGGCCGCCTGCTGGCGGCGGACCTGGTGGTGACGGCCGAGACGCCCGCGTGAGCCGCGCCGGAGGCGGGCAGGGGTGAGCGCGATCGCCGGCGTGTGGTGGCGCGACCCGCGGCGCGCCGGCTCTGACTCCTGCGATCTGATCCACCGCATGCTTGATCGCATGGCGGACCGCGGCGGCGATCAGCGCGCCATCCGCACCGGCGCTGGCTTCTGCCTCGGCGCCGACGTCCGCTGGACGACGCCCGAATCGCCGCAGGACCTTCAGCCGCTCGTGCTGACGGATCCGCCGTGCTGGCTGGCGCTGGATGGCCGCCTCGACAATCGCGATGACATCATCGGCCGCCTGCGCGCGCAGGACGCGTGCTCCGATGCGGACCTCGTCGCGCGCTGGCTGGCGCGGCCCGGGGCCGATCCCGCCGCGCTCATCGGCGATTTTTCGCTGGCCCTGTGGGACCCGGGGGCGCGCCGGCTGCGGCTCGTTCGCGACGCGATCGGCGCGCGTCCGTTGTATTACGCCCAGACGCCGGACGTGATCTGGTTCGCGTCCTCGCTCGCCGCGATGGTGCTGCCCGGCTGGTACGCGCGCGCACCCAACGAAGGTTTCATCGCCGAGTACCTCGCGTCCGCGCCCGCCAGCGTCGAGGAGACACCGTTCGCCGGCATCCGCCGCCTGCCGCAGGGCCACGTCCTGGACGTCACGGACTCGTCGGTGCACCGCCGTCAGTACTGGGCCCTGGATCTTCGCGAGGAGCGATCGATCGCGGAGTCCGACGCCATCGAGGAATTTCGATCCGTCTTAGAGACGTCCGTGCGCGCCCGGTTGCGTGCGCGAACGCCCGTCGCGTTTCAGCTCAGCGGCGGACTCGATTCGTCCACGGTGGTCGGCGTCGCCCATGCGCTGGGTGTGACGGCGCCCGCCACGTACTCGCTGGTGTATCCCGATGTGCCCGCTGCCGACGAGTCGGCATTCATCGACGCGGTGGCGCAGCGCTGCGGGGCGCGGTCGGTCCGGTGGCCCGTGCGGTCCGGTCCCGTGCAGGGGTTGGAGGTGTTCGCCGGTGCGTCGCGAACCGGGGACCTGGCCGACATGGCGACGGGACACTGGCTGCAGGCGCCGTTGCTGCGACGCGTCCGGGCCGATGGCCATCTGGTGAGCCTGACCGGGTGCGGCGGCGATGAGTGGCTGACGGGCAGCCTCTTTCGCGTGCCGGCGCTGCTGCGCGAGGGGCGCGTGCGCGACGCGTGGCGGTTTGCCGTCGAGTACCGCCGCGACCCATGGCACGATCCCGGCGCGGCGATGATGCTGCGGACCACCGCGGCGGCGCTGCTCCCCGAATCCGTCAAGACGCTGCTGCGGGCCGCGAGGGGGCCGGCCGCGCCTCCGCCGTGGATCACGCCGGCGCTGGCGCGGCGGGCGGGCCTGGCCGCGCGGATGCGGGCGGCCTTTGGCCGTGTGCCCGGTCACAGGCATCTCGTCGTGCGGGAGTCGCTCGTGCGCCTCATCTCGGGAGAGGGCGCGTTTGTCCGGGACGCACTGGACCGCATGGGCGAGGCCGCGGGCGTGGAATTGCGTCACCCGTTTTTTGATCGGCGTGTGGTCGAGTTTCTGATTGGACTGCCGGATCACCTGCGCTGGCGCCACGGCATCCATCGGTATCTGCTTCGTCGGACGTTTGGCGCGGTCCTGCCCGACGTGGTGCGCACCCGGCTCGACAAACCCGACATCGATCACGTGGTGACCGACGCGCTGCGGGCGATCGATCCGGCCGCGTGGCTCGATCGTCTCGAGGTGGTCGCGCGTGGATGGGTGCGTGAAGAGGTGGTTCGCGACCTGTGGCAGCGGACCGATCACGCCGGCCGCATCCGACAGCCCGAAGGCCTTGCCGCGCCGCTCGCGCTCTGGAACATTTTCGCTCTGGAAGCCTGGGTGCGTGGAGTATTCTCAACCTCGAACCATGTCGCTGCAGTTCGACGAACACCGCCTGTATCTCTCTGATCGGCCGCGCCTCGCGGCCTTCGACGCGGCCATCCGCGCCGTCGTGCGCCCGGGTGACGTGGTCGCCGATCTGGGGTGCGGCACGGGCATCCTCGGCCTGATGGCGTGTCGCGCCGGCGCGGCCCGGGTGTACGCGATCGACGGGAGCGGCATGCTTGACGTGGCCCGGCAGGCCGCGCGCGCCAACGGTTTTGCCGATCGCATCCTGCACCTGCACGGTTTCTCCACCCGGCTCGATCTGCCGGAACGCGTTGATGTGGTGATCGCGGACCAGATCGGCCGCATGGGGTTTGAAGCCGGCGTCGTGGAGTACTTTGAGGACGCGCGGCGGCGCTGGTTGAAACCCGAGGGCCGCGTGGTGCCGGGCGCCACCACCACCTGGCTGGCGCCGGTCGAGGCGGCGGACGTGTGGGCCGGTGTCGAGTTCTGGGAGACTGCGCCGCAGGGGTTTGATTTTTCCTGCATCCGCGAGGGCGCGGCGAACACCGGGTACCCGTGTGCGTTTGACGCGGGACAACTGCTGGGGGCCGGGCTTCCCGTGGTCACGTTTGACCTGACGCGGCCGCAGGCCGCGTCCGGCGCGGCGACCGGAGAGGTCACGACGGGCGTGACCCGGGCCGGGGTCATGCACGGCCTGGCCGGGTGGTTCACCTCCGAACTGGCCCCGGGGATCACGATGACCAACGCGCCGGGCGCGCCGGATCGGATCTTCAGGCAGAATGCCTTCCTGCCGCTCGATCCCCCCGTGCCCGTGCGGCCCGGCGACCAGGTGCACACGCGGATCGTGGTGCGGCCCAACGAACTGATCCTGGCCTGGCGCGTCACGGTCTCGCGGCAGTCGGCGGTGGTCGCGGTCCGGCAGGGCACCACGCTGCGCGGCATGTTGATCGCGCGCGAGGATCTGGACCGCACCGATCCGGCACGGCGGCCCCACCTGAGCCGATGGGCCGACGCGCGGGCCACCGTGCTCGAACTGTGTGACGGACGACGTGCGTTGCGTGACGTCGAGGCCGCGACGGCGGCGCGCCACCCGTCGCTCTTTCCCAAGGTGTCCGATGCCGCGGTGTTCGTGGCGGAAGTGGTGACCCGGTACGGCGCGACGCCCGACGCGGGCGCATGACCGTGACGGCCGGCGTGCCTCGGGCCTTCCGCTTCGCGGACCTCCGCGTCTGGTCGCGCGAACCCCTGCCGGATCTCGTTCCTGATGCGCTCGCGCCCTGTGGGCCGGATGCCGATGATCTCGCCATCACCTGGGGGCGGATGCCGGCACTGCCGCCCGTCGAGTGGTACCACCGCTGGGGCAACGAGGGTGAGCCGGACTGGCTCCGTTTTGGCCAAGCCGGCGAAGACTACCTGCTCGACTTTCCAGGCCTCGTGCGCTTCCTCATCGCCGACAAGACACGCGCGCTGCGGGTGGAACCCGGGCCGGCCGTCCCCGACGTGACCGTGCGCCACCTGCTGCTGAATCAGGTGCTGCCGCTGGTGCTCAGCCAGCGGGGGCGTCTGGTGCTGCACGCCGCGGCGATCGCCGTCGGGGATGAGGTCATGGGACTCGTGGGACCGACCGGATCGGGCAAGTCCACGCTGGTGGCGGCGTGCGGCCGGCTGGGCGCGGCGGTGGTCGCCGATGACAGCCTGGTGCTGCATCGCCAGGGCCAGGGGTGGGTGGCCGTTCCCAGTTATCCCGCGGTGCGCCTGTGGCCGGACGCGTTGGACCGGCTCGCGTGGCCAGATGCGGGAGATGGAGATGTCGCGCACTACCACGACAAGCGCCGGTTGACGCCGAAAGACGGGGTGTGGCGCTTCGAGACGCGCGTCTTGCCGCTGACACGCCTGTGGATGCTGGACGGGCCGAAACAGCCGCCGCACCCCGTCGCGCTCGAGTTGTTCTCGCAGGTGTTCCGCCTCGATGTGCGCGATCACGCGGAGTCCGCGCGGCTCTTTCATCTCATCGCGGACCTGGCGGCGTCGGTGTCCGTGGCCGCGCTTGACGCCGGCGTGGACACCCGGAATGCGGCCGACGCCGCGCGCCGCCTTGTCGCGGCGGGACCGCTTGCGGGCGGGGCGTTCTTCAAGGCATAGTTAGCCCATGGCCGACCCCTCTCGCCCCACGGAAAATCCGCCGGTGCGCGTGACCGGTGATCGTCGCGCGTGGTCCGCCCCTCAACTGCTTGCCTACGGTCACATCGGGAAGCTGACGCAGGGCGCCAGCGGCGCGTTCACCGAGACCGGCGGCATGAAGCAGATGTGTCTGTAACGGCTGGTCCGGCCGCTGACCCCCGCAGATCCCATGGCCGTGATCGACGTTGCCGGGCTGGGACGGGTGTTCTCCGCGCACACGGTATTCAGATCTGCGCCCGCGATTGTCGCGTTGCGCGACGTCTCGCTGTCGGTCGCTGACGCCACCATCTGCGGCGTGCTCGGCGGAAACGGCGCCGGCAAGACCACGCTCCTTGAAATCCTGGCCACGCTGATTCGACCGTCCGCCGGCACGGCGGCGATCGACGGGTGTGATGTCCAGCGCCAGCCGGCGGCGGTGCGCCGCGAGATTGCGTACTGTCCCGCGGGAGGCCGCGGGTTCTACGCGCGCCTGACGGGACGGCACAACCTTGAGTTTTTCGGCGCCCTGCACGACGTCCCGGCCCGCCAGTTGCGGAGCCGGATTGAAACCGCCGCCGCCCTGTTTGATGTGCGGGACGCGCTCGATCGCCGGGTGGAGGCCTGCTCGGACGGCATGCGCCAGCGCCTCGGATTGGCGCGCGCGCATCTGGCCGGCGCCCGGGTGTGGCTGCTGGACGAACCGACGCGCGGCCTGGATCCGCGCGGGCGCGAACTCGCGGGGCGCGTGCTGCGCGAGCAGGCGCGGTCCGGAGGCGTCACCATCCTGATGACGACCCACGACCTGCCGGAAGCGATGGCGATCTGCGATCGCGTCGTGGTGATGCATCGCGGCCGCGTCACCCTCACCACGCCGGTCTCCGAGATCGAGCAGCCCGGGGCGCTGCAGGCCGCGTATGCCCGGGCGACCGCGGACGAGGCGCCATGACCGCCGGACTTCTGCAGAAGGCCCGGGCCTGCTTCGTGCGCGACGCGCGCATCGACGCGAGTTATCGCGTGTCGTTTGTCCTGGATGCGGTGGATGGCCTGTTGATGGTGGTGGCGTACACGATGCTGGCGCGGATGTTTGGATCCGCCAGGCCCGACGGATTTGATCCACTCGGGTTTCTGCTCGTGGGCATCGCGGTCAACGGCGCGTTGATGACGGCCCAGACCTGTTTCGCACAGGCCATCCGCGGCGCGCATGCCGCCGGCACGATCAAGGCCGTCATGGTGACGCCCACGCCCCCGCTCACCGTCGTCACGCTGGCGTCGGTGTATCCCGTGGCGCGCGCCATGATGGACGTGGTGATCTGGCTGGCCGGCGCCTGGATGTGCGGCGTGTCGATGGCCCAGGCCAACCTGGGCACCGCCGTCGTGGTGTTCGTGCTCGCCACGCTGGCGGTGGCGGGGTTCGGGTTTCTGTCCGCCGCCTTTGCCGTCGTCTTCAAGCGGGGCGATCCCATCCTGTGGATGTTCGGCGCGTTGACGCTGTTGCTGGGCGGCGTGTTGTATCCGACCAGTGCGCTGCCGCCCTGGCTCGGCGCCTTGTCGGCGGGCTTGCCCATCACGCACGCCCTTCAGGCGATGCGCGCGGTGCTGCTCGACGGGGCATCGCTCGCGCACGTGGCGGGAGAGCTGCTCCACCTGGCGGCTTTTGCCGTGGTGGGCATTCCCGCCGGCCTGGCCGTGCTGGCAGGCGCCCTCGGCGTCGCTCAACAGAGAGGGAGTCTGGGACATGGCTGATCGGCAGGCAGAGGGGTGGCACGGCTGGGACACCTACGCGCCGTTCTACGACTGGGAGAACGCGCGCACGCTGGGGCGCCGTGACGTGGGATTCTGGGTGGACACCCTGCGGGATGTTCGCGGCCCCGTGCTGGAGCTCGGGTGCGGCACCGGGCGGCTCCTGGCCCCGATCGCGCGCAGCTGGATCGCGCTCGACGCCGATCCGGCCCGGCGTCTCATCGGGATCGATCGGTCGGCGCCGATGCTGGCGCGCGCGCGGCGGCGGCTGGCGCGGGTGCCGGCGGCCGTGCGGCCGGCCCTGGTCCGCGGGGACGTGCGCGCGCTGCCGCTGCGGCCGCGGAAACTGGGGGCGGTGGTGGCGGCCTACGGGCTCCTGCAGTCCCTGCTGAACGACCGGGATCTGGACGCCGCGCTGGCGGCGGCCGCCGCCGGCCTGCGGCGCGGCGGCCTGCTGGGCATCGACCTGGTGCCCGACCTGCCGGTCTGGGAGGAATACGCGCGCCGGATTCCAATTCGCGGACGCCTCTCGGCCGGCACCACGCTGACCCTGGTCGAGTCCGTGCGGCAGGATCGGCGCAAGGGGCTGACGATCTTCGACGAGCAATACGTCGTCCGGCGCGGACGCGAGGTGCGGCGGCACGCGTTT
>JANLHE010000186.1 GCA_024653875.1 Acidobacteriota bacterium | reverse complement strand
ACGTCCCACGGCGTGCCGATGATCGGGTGCGACTGTGACGTCTGCCGGTCCACCGACCCGCGCGACGCGCGATTGCGGCCGTCGATCTACCTTGAACTGGACGACGGCACGCGGGTCCTGGTGGACACCACGCCGGATCTGCGGCAGCAGGCGTTGCGCCACGACCTCCGGAAAATCGATGTCGTGCTCTACACGCACTCGCATGCCGACCATATCCTCGGGCTGGACGAGGTGCGGCGCTACAACCACATGACCAGGGCGCCGCTGCCGTTGTACGGCGACGCGGCGACGCTGGCGGACCTCCGGCGCGTGTTCAGTTACGTCTTCGACCCGCGCGCGCAGAAGGGTGGCGGCGTCCCCGACCTCCGGCTCTCCACCATCGTCGGCCCCTTCTGCCTGGGGCCGACGGAGATTCGTCCGCTCAAGGTGTTGCATGGAGGGCGGCCGGTGCTGGGATATCGCATCGGCGGGTTTGCCTACCTGACCGACTGCAATGAGATCCCGGACGAGACGATGGCCGAGCTGGAGGGATTGGAGGTGCTGGTGCTGGACGCCCTGCGGCGCAAGCGCCATCCCACGCATTTCTCCCTGGATGAGGCGGTGGCCGTGGTCGGGCGGCTGCGGCCCGCGCAGGCGCTGTTCACGCATTGTTGCCATGACCTTGGGCATGCCCGGACCTGCGCGTCGCTTCCCGAGGGCATCAGCCTCGCATACGATGGTCTGCGGCTTGTATGCACGTAGCGCATTTTCCAGTCGATCAACGTCCCCGCTGGACCGCTCCCATTGCCGCGCTGGGCAACTTCGACGGCGTGCACCGCGGGCACCAGAAGATCCTTGACCGCGTCAAGCGCCAGGCCGATGAACGCGGCGGCGCGCCCGTGGTGGTGACGTTCGATCCGCATCCGCCGCGCGTGGTCCGGCCCGACAAGGCGCCGCGCCTGTTGATGACGCTCGACCAGCGACTGGAAGCGTTCGACAAGGCCGGCATCCACGGCGTGGCGGTGGTGCAGTTCACCGAGGAACTGGCGCGGTGGGAACCCGAAGTGTTCGTGGACACGGTGCTGGTGGACTGGCTGCGGGTCCGTGAAGTCTGGGTGGGCGCCAATTTCCTGTTCGGCCGCGACCGCGCCGGCACGTTCACGCTGCTGAAGGCGCTGGGGGACGGGCGGGG
This sequence comes from Acidobacteriota bacterium, assembly GCA_024653875.1. Taxonomy (GTDB): domain Bacteria; phylum Acidobacteriota; class Vicinamibacteria; order Vicinamibacterales; family SCN-69-37; genus SYFT01. Next base: position 12,651 of record JANLHE010000186.1, on the reverse strand, counting down.
GTTTCGCACCGAGAAGATCGATCCGGTGCGGTACAAGGACTTTGTGGTGTCCAGCACGCGCGTCCGGCACCTGCTGGACGAGGGGCGGGTGGATGAGGCCGCGGCGCTGCTGGGGCATCACTACATGCTGGACGGCGTCGTCGTCCACGGCGACAAGCGCGGGCGCGAGTTGGGTTATCCGACCGCCAACCTCGAGACGCGCAACGAACTGCTGCCGGCGTACGGCATCTACGCCACGGTGGCGATCGTGGGAGGCGCGCAGCATGCGGCCGTGACCAGCATCGGCATCCGGCCGACGATCCAGGACAACCTCCAGCCCACCGTTGAAACCCACCTGCTCGACGGGTCGCCTGACCTCTACGGCCAGCCGATGCGGCTCGCGTTTGTGCAGTGGCTGAGGCCCGAAGAGAAGTTCGACAGCCTGGACGCCCTGACCGCGCAGATCGCCCTGGACTGCGAGGCCGGGCGGCAGGTTTTTGGGCGGGTGGGCCTCTGAAGGTAGAATTGGATCACGATGTCGGATCCCATCAACCTGATCATGCCCGTGGACGAACGGTTTCGTGACCTTGGGCCTGCGGTGTGCGGCAAATATGTGGCCGCCGCCGGGGGGACGGATGCCGATTCGGGCGCCATGGCCGACGCCCTGCAGAAGGCCGTCGCCACCGTGACGGCCGGCGCGTCGGGCACCGATGGCGTGGAGTTGGATTTCCGATCGCCGGGCGGCGCGGTGGAGGTCACCGTCCGTTGTCACGGCAAGTCCTCGGTGGTCACCCAGGCACTGTCGGTATCGCCCAGCACGTAGCCTTCTGGCGCACTGCGCCCTTCTTCACGCTTCGCACTTCGCACTGTTTCTTATGCGTTTGTTCAACACCCTGACCAGAACTGAAGAAGACTTCGTGCCCGCCGACGGCAAGACCGTCCGGATGTACACGTGCGGCCTCACCGTGTACGCCCGTGGGCACATCGGCAACTTCCGCACGTTCATCAGTCTGGATGTCCTGCGCCGCGCCCTCCGCCACCAGGAGGGCTACGGCATGCGCCACGTCATGAACTTCACCGACGTGGACGACAAGACCATCAACGCGTCGCAGCAGGCCGGGGTGTCGCTGCGGGAATACACGGACCGGTACATCCAGGCGTTCCGCGAGGATTGCGCGGCCCTGGGGCTGGAATCGGTGGAAGAAAATCCGCGGGCCACCGACGAGGCCAACCTCAAGGCGATGGTCGACATGATCGGCCAGCTCACGGCGCGCGGCCACACCTACGAGTCCGACGGGTCCACGTACTTCCGCATTGCGACGCTGCCCGAGTACGGGAAGCTGGCGCGCCTGGATCACGAGGGCATCCAGGCCGGGGCGCGCGTGGATTCGGACGAGTACGACAAAGAGGACGCGCGTGACTTCGTGTTGTGGAAGGCCACCAAGGAGGGCGAGCCCACGTGGGACTACGGGTGCGGCCCCGGGCGTCCCGGCTGGCACATTGAGTGCTCGGCCATGGCGCTACGGCTGCTCGGCGACGGCCCCATCGATATCCACGGCGGCGGCATCGATCTGATCTTCCCGCACCACGAGAACGAAATCGCGCAGGCGGAGGGCGCCACCGGGCGCCAGTTCTCGCGCTTCTGGGTGCACGTGGAGTTTCTCAAGCTCGCGCACGAGAAGATGTCCAAGTCGCTCGGGAACGTCTACAGCCTGCAGGACATCATCGACCGCGGGTTCCGGCCGTCGTCGCTGCGCTTCCTCCTGATCTCGGTGCACTACCGGAAGCAGCTCACCTTCAGCTTCGACATCCTGGCGCAAGCGGACGCCGCGCTGACGCGCCTGACCGATTTCCTCGCGCGGCTCGAGCGCGCCACCGAAGGCGAGGCGCACCCGGCGATCGCCGAACGCGTGGCCGCCGCCCGCGCGGAGTTCCGCGCCATGATCGCGTCGGACCTCAACGTGCCCGGCGGCCTGGGTGTGATGTTCGAGTTGCTGCGCGAGATGAACGCGGCCATCGACGCCAAAGGCATGAGCGCGGACGACGCCGCGCTGATCCGGGACGCCTTTGAGGAGTTCGATCGCGTGCTGGGGGTCATCGCCCTGCGTCGCGCGGAGGACTCCGCGCCGCCGTTCCCGGCCGACGAGATCGACGCGCTGATCGAGGAGCGCCGCCTCGCGCGCCGCAACCGCCGGTTCGCCCGCGCCGACGAGATTCGAAAAGACCTGGAAGCCCGCGGCATTCTCCTGGAAGACTCCGCCACGGGCACACGGTGGAAACGAAAATAATCATGATCACCAAACCCGACATCAAGACCGCCCTGCCCGGCCCCAAGGCCGCCGCCATCATCGCGCGCGACGCCAAGCGCGTCTCCACGTCCTACACGCGCGAGTACCCGTTCGTCATGGCGAAGGGGGAGGGCGCCGTCGTCGAGGACGTGGACGGGAACGTGTTCCTCGATTGCGCGGCCGGCATCGCCGTCACCGGCACGGGCCACTCCCATCCCGACGTCGTCAAGGCGATCGTCGATCAGGCCCACCAGTACCTGCACATGTCCGGCACGGATTTCTATTACGAGCCGCAGGTGGCGCTGGCCGAAGCCATCGCCGGGATCGTGCCCATCGACGGGGAAGTACGATCGTTCTTCGGGAACTCCGGTACGGAGGCCAACGAGGCCGCGCTGAAGCTCGCGCGGTATTCCACCAAACGCGTGAACGTCATTGCCTTCCTCGGGTCCTTCCACGGGCGCACGCTGGGATCGCTGGCGGCCACGTCGAGCCGGGCCATCCAGCGCCGCGGCTTCGGTCCGATGATGCCCGGCATGTTCCACGCGCCGTATGCGAACTGCTACCGGTGCCCGGTCGGCCTGAAGCCGGAGACCTGCCAGGCGGAGTGCCTCGGCTTCGTGGAAGAGCAGATTCTGGTGCACCTGGTGTCGCCCGACGAGGTGGCCGGGATCCTGGTGGAGCCCATCCAGGGCGAAGGCGGGTATGTGGTGCCCGCCAAGGTGTTCCACCAGCGCCTGCGCGAGCTCACGGCCACACACGGCATGATGCTCATCATGGACGAGGTGCAGTCCGGCATGGGCCGCACCGGCAAGATGTTTGCCGCCGAGCACTTCGGCGTGAAGCCGGACATCGTCACCATCGCGAAGGGCATCGCGTCCGGGCTGCCGCTGAGCGTCACCGCCGCGCGGGCCGACGTGATGAACTGGCCGCCGGGCGCGCATGCCAGCACCTTTGGCGGCAATCCGCTGAGCTGCGCGGCCGCCCTTGAGACGATCAAGATCCTCCAGAACGGCCTGATGAAGAACGCCGAGACGGTGGGCGCGCACCTGGTGGATCGCCTGCTCGCGCTCAAGGAAAAATACCCGCTCATCGGCGATGTCCGCGGCAAGGGCCTCATGGTGGGCGCGGAACTGGTCCGCGACCGCGTCACCAAGGAGCGCGCCACCACCGAGCGCGACCGCATCGTGCAGGAGATGTTCAAGCGCGGCGTCCTGATTCTGGGCGCCGGCCGCAACGCCCTGCGCTTCGCGCCGCCGCTGGTCATCACCACGGCCCAAATCGACACGATCGTCGACATCTTCGAAGACGCGCTGAAGATCGTGAAATGAGCGCACGTAGCCGAAAAGACGTCGGGCGTCTTTTTTGTTGGCGCGAAAACTGCGCCACAAAAAAAGACACCCGACGTCTTTTCGTGGCTACTCCGCCAGGAACGCCGCTTTGATGTGGCGGATTGAGACCTCGTCGCTGCCCAGGCGGTCGATGGCGACGACGTCGAAGCGGCAGGGGGCGTTGAGGCGGCCCACCCACGCCAGGTAGTCCAGCGCCATGGCGGCCAGACGCCGCTGCTTCCACGGCGTCACGCTTTCGGCGGCCCCGCCAAAGCGGTCCGACCGCCGGGCCTTGACCTCCACGAACACCAGGGTGGCCCCGTCCTGCGCCACTATGTCGATTTCGCCATACCGTGTGCGATATCTACGCGCAAGAATTGCGTACCCCTGGTGCCAGAGCTGGGTCGTGGCGATGTCTTCGCCCAGTTTTCCCGTGTCCTGACTGTACTGATGCACCCGCACGCCGTCGTACAGAGCAAGGGCGATGCCAGATGGAGGCCCCGGGCTTCAGCCCGGGGCGTGCGGCACGGGCTGAAGCCCGGGGCCTCCGCGTGTCTGGAAGCCCGTGCCCTCCATTTCGATTCGTGGGGCGTGCCGCTAGTCCCTGAAGTTCCCGAACTGCAGTTCGACGCCGAAGTCCTGGGCGCGGAGCAGGCGGATCGCGTTCTGCAATTCGTCCTTCGACCCGGAGGTGACGCGGAGCTGGTCGCCCTGGATGGTGACCTGGATCTTCTTCAGCTTCTGGTCCTTGACGAACTTGGTGATTTCGCGCGCGGCGTCCGAGGAGACGCCCTGCTGCAGCTCGACCTTGCGCTTCACGAGGCCGCCGCCGATCTGCTCGATGTCCGAGAGCTTCATGTTCTTGGTGGGCACGCTGCGCCGCACCAGGCGGGTCTGCAGGATCTCCCAGACCGCGTCCATCTTGAAGTTATCGTCCGCCACGAGCTCGATCAGATTCTCTTTGGCCTTCAGATCAATGGATGACTTCGATCCTTTGAAGTCATATCGCTGGGCCAGTTCCTTCTTGGCCTGGTTGACGGCGTTATCGACCTCCTGGAGGTCGACGGTGGAAGTGATGTCGAACGAGGGTTGGGCAGCCACGGGCTGATCGTAACCCGAGCGGGTTTGGCACGGGCTAAAGCCCATGCCCTCCGTATATTTCTGTAAGTCCTTGCAAGATCAATAGGTTTGGGTGATACTCCAGCGTCCTTTTCAAGACAAGGTGTCCCAAATGGCCCATTCGATGGCTACCCGTTTGTCCGGTACTCGTCTGTACGTCGCCGCGTTCTGCGCAGTTGTGCTGGCCGGTGGTGCCGGAGACGTGCGGTCTTCCGCCCAGGCACCGATGGAACTGGTCGTGAGCCGCAACGTGAACATGGTCTCGGGCCAGGCGCTGCCAAACGGCGACCCGTACTTGCAGCGCCAGAACGAGCCGTCGGTGGCTGCCTCCACCAGGAACCCGTTGCATCTGCTGGCGGGCGCGAACGACTACCGGACCGTGGACATTCCCGGCAGCTTCGACGACGGTGAAACAGGCGACGCCTGGCTGGGCGTGTTCAAGTCCTTTGACGGCGGCGAGCGGTGGCAGAGCACGTTGCTCCCCGGCTATCCGCAAGACGCCTCGCCCGAAGGCATGGCCTCGCCGCTCAAGGCGTATCACGCGGGCGCCGATCCCGTCGTGCGCCCAGGCACCAACGGTTTGATCTATTACTCCGGGCTCGCGTTCAATCGTGGCGAGGGTGCACCCAGCGCGATCTTCGTGTCGCGCTTCGTGGACAACAACAACAAGGAAAACGGCGACCCTATCGCCTACCTGTCCACCGCTATTGTCGCCAGCTCGACGGGCGCGAGCTTCCTCGACAAGCCGTGGATGGCCGTGGACGTGCCGCGCGCGGGCGCCCGGGTGTGCCGCATCCAGAACGTCCAGGCGCCGCCGGTGGTTCGTGGCCGCAGCAACGACCGCAGGAAGAGCGACAAGGACGACCGAAACGACAAGGACGACAAGGACGACAAGAAGGGGAAGGACAAGAAAGGCGGCGGCCAGTCGCCGCGCCCGCCGCAGCAGCCCCGCACGGTGTCGCAGCAGATTCTGGCCGGCACGATGTACGTGGCCTACGCCAGCATCACGACCACGACCAATGCGGCAGGCGTGTCCGACGTCACCTCGAAGATCATGCTCTCGCGTTCGGAGGACTGCGGCGCGACGTGGACCAAACCGCAGCAGATCAGCCGTCCCGAAGACAAGGTCAACCAGGGCGCGACGATTGCCATTGACCCGCGCACTGGCGCGGTGCACGTGGCGTGGCGCCAGTTCGGCCTGAGCGAGACCGCACCCGACGCGATGATGATCGTGAGCTCGGCCGGCGCCGGCAGGGCGTTCGACAAGCCGCGTCGTGCGCACGAATTTCCAACCGGCCGCCGCGCCGACCAGCTGTTGCCGAAGCTCAAGCGCAGCCATCGCATGGGCGATGTGCATGAGCTGGTGTCGATCAAGCCCTTCGACTCGGGCACGGCCGAAGATCGTTTCCGCACCAACGCGTATCCGACGATGGCGATCGATGACGAGAGCCGGGTCTATCTGGCGTGGACCGAACGCGGGTATGGCGCCGCGCGTCCTGATCCGACGGCCGGAGACGCGCGCGTGGTGCTGGCCACCTCCAAGGCCGGTGGCCCGTGGACCACGCCGCGGCCGGTGGATTCGTACGCCGCGGGCACCGACCTGCCCGGCCACCAGATGATGCCGTCGATGACGTTTGCCGGCGGCCGGCTGGTCATCGCGTACTACGACTTGCGGCAGGACGTCTCGCGGGTGTTTGGCGCGTTCGTCGACGAAAATGACGCGGTCTTCAGCTCGAACAAACGCCACACGATCGACTTGCGCGCCGTGCAGGCGCCCAAGGGCGACGTGCCGGTGTTCGGCGAGTCCACGATGGTGTCGCAGTATCTGATGGGCAACCTGCGCGGGCAGGGCACCTCGCAGGAGAAGCAGCTCCAGTTCAACGCCCCGAACCTGCCGCTCTTCCAACTGGGCAGCGTGCCCTTCATGGGCGACTACATCGACATCGCGCCGGCGCCGGCGTTTGTGCAGAGCGCGTCGGGCCAGTGGACGTTCAACACGGCCTCGACGACCGCGCCGGTGTTCCACGCCGTGTGGACCGACAACCGCGACGTGCAGAAGCCGCGCGACGGCAACTGGAAGAACTACACGCCGCCCGGTGTGGCCGCCTGCGCGCCCGGGCAAACCGGCATGCGCAACCAGAATGTCTATTCCGCGCGTTTGACGATGGGGTTGCTGGCCGGGTCGCCAGGCAACACGAAGCCGCTCGATCCGTCGGTGCCGCGCGCGTTCGTCGTCTTCGCGCAGAACACCACCTACACGACCAAGAACTTCCGCCTGACCATCGCCGCGCAGCCGGTGGGTGGCCAGGCGTCGTTCGATCAGTTGGGGTTGGCCGCCGGCGGCAGTCTGCTCACGTCGGTGGATGTGACAGTGGCGCCGCGATCGATGGTGACGCGCACCGTGTACGCCACGTCGAGCGATCCGAAAACGCAGGTGGCCGTGGATGTGGCGGAGATCCTGGCGCCGCAAGCGCCGGCGCTCGTCTCGGGTGGACTGGCAAGCCGGGTGATCCTCAACCCTGACATCTCCAACCCGGACATTTCCAATCCCGACATTTCCAATCCCGATATCTCCAACCCGGATATCTCGAACGCCGAGGTGTATAACCCCGACATTTCGAACCCGGATATTTCCAATCCCGACATTTCCAATCCCGACATCTCGAACCCGGATATCTCGAATCCGGATATCTCGAACGTTCGGGTGGCGAACCCTGACATCTCGAACCCTGATATTTCCAATCCCGACATTTCCAATCCCGACATCTCGAACCCGGATATCTCGAATCCGGATATCTCCAACCCCGATATTTCCAACGGGACGCTGACCGACGTCACGTGGACGGTCACCAACACGGGGAACACGACCGCCGCGTTCAACGTGAATCTGTTTCTGGCGCGCCAGGATGCGGCGGCTGGGGGCATCAAGACTCAGCTCGTGGTGCACAAGACGTACACCACGCCCGTGTCGAACGGGTGCGATCTCGGATCGCAGACCCAGACGGTGCTGGTCGCGAACGTGCTCAATCCGACGTTCAAGCAGGCGGGCGATTCCACGGCGTTCGATCCGGCCAACCCGGACATCTCGAACACCACGCTGTGGCTCGAGCCGGGCGGCACGGGGAAGATCACCCTGCGCATCGTGGATCCCGATCCGAAGGATGAGTTCGAGATCAACCCGGTCGAAGATCTGCCGACACCGGTCGTCCAGTCAGACCCCATCAACACCGAGAACCTGAGCGATCCGACGCCCGAGCCGCCGGCGACGCCGGCGCCGACCGATCCGCCGGCCCCACCGGCGCCGGACATGGTCGAGCTGGCGTACCTGTTGCCCTTCGTGCCGACGGCCACGATCGTCGACCAGCCTCTGGCGCCCATCGTCGTGCGCGCTGTGGCGGGTGGCAACCCGGCGCCGGGCGTGCAGGTCACGCTGGCGATTGCGACCAATCCATCGGGCGGCCACCTCAACGGCGTCACCACGGTCCTGACGGACGGGAACGGCGATGCGACGTTTGCGGGCCTCTTCATTGAACGCGCCGGCGTGGGCTACCGGTTGTCGGCGTCGGCCTCCGCTGCCGGGGCGATGCCAATCATCTCCGCGCCGTTTGCCATCAAGGCGATCCCGGTGGTGATGACCGTGTGGGACGAGACGGCGGTGTTTGACGGCCTGTTGCATCCGGCAACGTGCACCGTGACGGGCCTCGACGGCGCGGTGCTCACCGGCGCGGTCGTCATCTATACCTCGGGCACGGCCCCGGTGAACGTCGGCACCTACGGCGCGACGTGCACGTTTGCGGGCGGCGCGCTTTATGAGCCCGGCAGCGACGACGCGACACTGGTGATTTGGAAGGCCTCAAGCACAACGACCGTGACCTGTCCGGCGAGTGTGGTCTATACAGGGTCAGCGCAGGAGGTGTGTTCGGCAATTGTCACAGGCGCCGGCGGATTGGACCTGACGCTTGCGGTGACTTATTCCGGCAACACCACTGCCGGTCTGGCCTCGGCGAATGCGGCGTACGCCGGCGATTCGAATCACGACGGCAGCAATGGCGGCGCGGGCTTCACGATTACGAAGGCGTCGACCACGACCAGTACGACGGGCGGGATGTTCACCTATGACGGCGCGTCACATGGCAGCGTGTGTACGGTCACGAGTCCGAGTGGAGCGAGTGTGACAGGCACGGTCACCTACACGCCGGGTGGCGCGGCGGCGCCGGTTACCGCAGGGTCCTATGGCGTGAGCTGCGTCTTCGCGGGCGACGCGAATCACGACGCGTCGTCGGGCACGAATACGATCACGATCACGGCCCGGGCGGCGACCGTGACGGCCGGCGGCGGCACGAAGGTGTATGGCTCGGCGGACCCGGCGCTGTCGCCGGTGACGACGTCCTTCCTGGTGGCGGATGCGCCGGGGATCACGCTGGGGCAGAGCCGCGCGGCGGGCGAGGCCGTGGCGACCTACCCGGTGACGGCGCTTGCGTCGGGCGGCAACGTGGGCAACTACGCAGTGAGCTATGTGCCCGGCGCCTTCACGATCACGAAGGCCGCCACGGTGACGACCGTGACGTGTCCGGCCAGCGTGCCCTACACGGGCGGCCCGCAACAGGTGTGTGCCGCGACCGTGACGGGCGCGGGCGGCCTCAACGAGCCGGTGGCGGTGACGTACGCGAACAATACGGCCGCCGGTACGGCAACGGCCACGGCGACCTACGCGGGAAGCGTGAACCACAACGCCAGCAGCGACTCGGCGACGTTCACGATCCTGTCGCCGGCCCTCACCGGGGAGTGGTCAGGAAACTACTCGTGGGATTGCGGCCCCGGCCGAACAGGGACCGCGTCGATTTCCCTGACGATCAACGCGCCGAACGCCGGCGGTTGGTTATCGACCGGGGCGGTCACCTACCTTGGCGGCACCGGTCCGGCGTCCATCTCGAGGTACTCGGGCGCGGTTCTTAACCCGGATCCGTTCGGCAATATTGTCCGAATCACGGTGCCTGTCTCGACCGGCGACTACGCCAACAACGAGTTTGACGGCACACTGACCAATCCTGGAGTGCCCACGATCACCGGCACGACGCTGAACGGTGATACCTCTGTCGTCGGGGACGGCGGGTGTTCCGCGGTGTCGGGACCCTCGGGTACGTTCACGATCACGAAGACGCCGAACCCGTTTGTGGTCACCACGTCGGCCGACGGCGGACCTGGCTCGCTTCGCGACGTCATGACGCTGGCCAACTCGGCGCCGGGCCATGACACCGTCCGGTTCAATATTCCAGGCGGGGGCGAACAGGTCATCGCCCTGACGTCTCCGCTGCCGGTCGTGGCGTCGCCGATGGCCGTGCTCGGCCAGACTCAGCCGGGGTATGACGGCTGGCCGATGGTGCGGGTGGACGGTCAGGGCACGGGAGGCTACGGCTTCGAGCTGCAGCACAAGTCGAAGATCTCCGGCCTGTCGATCACGAGGTTCACCACCCAGGCGGGCGTGGTGATCATGAACGGCGGCGCAGGGAGCGTTGTGGAACTCAACCACATCGGCACCGATCGGAATGCCGCCGCTGGGATGGGGAACGGCCTCGGCGTCAGGTTCAACTACGTCTCGACCGCGAAGGTGCAAAGCAATCTCATCTCCGGGAACGTGATTGATGGCGTGCTGGTCGCCGGCGGCTACCTCAACGAAATTCGTCAGAACCACATTGGCACCGGCCTGAACGGCTACGGCGCGCTGCCCAACGGCGACAACGGCATCACCGTGTATGACGGGGCTGACAACACGATCATCTACGGCAACGTGATCTCAGGCAACGGCGCGATCCCGGCAACCGACGTGGGCGACCCGGGCTGGGGCATTGACATCCAGCAGAGCGCCAGCTTGGCCGATGTCACGGCGACATGGATTACCCACAACATCATCGGCCTGGATGCAAGCGGCGCCATCATCCGGCGGGGTGCGGTCGACTACATCGCTCCTGTCACAGGGGCGAACTTCGGCCCCGTTGACCGGGGCAACGCGGCTGGAGGCATCCGGGTTCACCGCGGGTCGGGCACGGTCATCGGCAGTCGGATGTCGTCAGGTCGAAACACGATTTCGGGCAACACGACGCACGGCGTGCTCGTGACCGGACCCACGACAGGGTCCCCGGTCATCAGCCACAATTACATCGGCACCGACCCCACCGGCACCCAGGCCCGAGGCAACGGGCAACGAGGAGTCGTGGTGGACGGGTCCGCGGCGACCATCGGGCAGCCGGGCGAGGGCAACGACAACGTCATCTCCGGCAACATCCGTGACGGGGTCTTTGCGAACGGCCACACTCGAATCGAGAGTAACTTGATCGGCACGAACGCCGCCGGCACGGCGGCCCTGGGCAACGGACTGCTGCTTGATGGCGGCACGCCGTTCAGCCCGGGATGCTGCCACGCCGGCATCTTCGTCGTCGCGCCGAACAACGTCGTGCGCAGCAATGTGGTCGGTGGCCACAACGCACACGATCAATTCCCCGGGATCCGCTCGGAGGGCGCACTGGGCGCCCAGCCCAACGTCCTTGAAGACAACTTCATCGGCACCAACGCGACGCAGACGGTGACGTTCCCCAACGGGGTCGGCGTAGGGTTGTTTGGGGATCGCTCCGGGACGATGATTCGCCGCAACGTGATCGCCTCCAACATTCTGGCCGGTGTGTGGCTTGTGGAGGGCACCGAGGGTGCCTCGGTGGGCGGAGCCGCCTTAACTGATGGCAACACGATCCGCAACAACGGCACGGGCGTGATGGTGGGGTACAACCCAGCCGCCTCGGATGCACGCAATGCGATCTTGTCAAATTGGATCTACAGCAACCTGAACCTCGGCATTGACCTCGGATGGAACGGCGTGACAGCGAACGATGTCGGCGACGGTGATAACGGGCCAAACGGGCAGCAGAACTTCCCGGAGTTGGCCAATGCGTCGAACGCCGGCGCCACCACGACCGTGGACTACACGTTCGACAGCCTGCAGATCGACGCGAATCACACCATCCAGGTGTTCGCCAGCGCCGTGTGCGGCTCGCGCAACGGCGAGCGGCTTGTCGGCTCGTTCATCCAGCAGACCAACGGCAGCGGCGATGCGGCTGGCCAGTTCACGCTGACTGAGTTGGTGCCGGGTGGCCAGGTGCTGACGGCCACCGCGACCGACGCGGCAGGCAACACGTCCGAGTTCTCGGCGTGCGTGACCGTGCCGGCGGCCCCGGCGCCTGCCTTCACCTCATGGGCCAGTTCGGGCAACGGCACGGTGACGACAACCGACAATGGCGTGGCTGACGGCACGCCGCAGATGACGTACGCACACAACGGCGATCAGGGCGGGCCCCTTCCGGATGGACCGTATTCAGGGGCCTGGCAGTTCTCGACGGTCGCCACCGGCAACGGACCCGTCAACCTTGATTGGTCGTGGGGCGGATTCCATTCGTACTTTCAGGTCAGGGCCGGCCTGCAGGCGTTCGTCAACCGCGGCGGCACGGACGTGTCCGTTGTGACCCTGCTCGCTTTGGGGCCTCAGAACTGTTGCTTTTCACCGTCGGGCGGATTCAACTTCTCCGGTTCGACTATCGTCACGGTCATGGCCGGTGATACGTTTGGGTTCCGGCTCACGGGCTCGCACTTCGATGGCACCGAGGTCCTTCAGGGCACGTTCAGCGTCATCGTCGACGGCACGGCCGAGCCGGTGTCGCCGCCGGACGCGACGGTGGAGTCCGCGCTGCCGCCGGGTCCCCAACCTGCGCGCCCGACGCCGATCGTCGCGGGCTGAAGCCCGCGACCTCCGAACTGTACGGAGGGCACGGGCATGTCTTCGGAGGGCACGGGCTTTAGCCCGTGCCGCTTTGTCGCGGGCTGAAGCTCGCGACCTCCGTACATCAGCGCGCGAGGCCTGAGCGGGCTTGCTTGAGGAGTGCGTCGATCGG
>JANLHE010000185.1 GCA_024653875.1 Acidobacteriota bacterium | reverse complement strand
CCGCCGCCCGGCGGCCGCGGGGCGAACCCGCCGGCCGGCCGTTCCTCGCGAGGCCGCGCCTCGCTGACCGAGAGCGAGCGTCCCATGAACGGCTGCTGGTTGAAGCGGTTGACGGCTTCCTCCGCCAGCGCGCGATCCAGGTACTCGACGAAGGCAAACCCGCGGGGGCGACCGGTCTCGCGATCCACGGGAATGACGACCTGCGACGGATCACCGACGGTCGCGAAATGCGCGCGGAGGTCCGCATCCGTTGCCCCGTAGGGCATGTTGCCGACGAACAAACGTACTGCCACTTTCTCGGTCCTCGTTATCTGGATCTGGATGACGCAATCACCTGGTCGGGAGACTCAGGCGTTGCAAGGGGGAACGTTCGCACAAGCGTCACTGCAGAAACAACCAGGGGATGGTGTCTGAATGTCCCGGAGAATAACAAAGGCGCTGTCAGATCGCAACTCCGGCCCCTGACACCCCCGGTCGGATGCAGTAACATGGGCGGCTTGGCGGCTGGTCCGGAACCTCCGCCATGGCACCCATGGCAGACGACACACCGACGACGTCCTCGCGCCCCCCAGGGGCGTTGGTGGTCCGCGGAGCCCGCACCCACAACCTGAAGGGGGTGGACCTGACGCTGCCGCACCGCAGCCTTGTGGTGTTCACCGGCGTCAGCGGGTCGGGCAAGTCCTCGCTGGCCTTCGACACGATTTACGCCGAAGGTCAGCGCCGGTACGTCGAATCGCTCTCGGCCTACGCCCGCCAGTTCCTGGAGCGCATGGAAAAGCCGGACGTCGATTCCATCGAGGGCATCGCGCCCGCCATCGCCATCCGCCAGAAGAACAGCATCAGGAATCCCCGGTCCACGGTGGGGACCACCACCGAGATTCACGACTATCTGCGCCTGTTGTGGGCCCGGGTCGGCCGCACGATCTGCCGTCAGTGCGGGCGGGAGGTGGAGCGCGAGAGCCCCGAGCTTGTGGCGTCGGCGTTGCTCGATCTGCCCGAGGGGACCCGGTTGCTGGTGGGGTTCGATCTGCCCCTGATGTCGACCGACCTGCACTCGTCGGCCGCCGACCTGGATCCGGGCGAGGAATTCACGCCCGATGACATGGCGATTGCGGCGGCGCCGGCAGAAGATCCGGTCACCGCCGCGCTGGAGCGGCTGCGCCGGCGCGGGTTCGGGCGGCTGTGGCTCAACGATCGGGCCGTGGGCCTGGACGACGTGGACGCGGCGAGCCTGAGAGGCGCCAGTTCGCTGGCGGTGGTCGTGGATCGCGTGAAGGTCGACGCGTCCATCCGGTCGCGGCTCACCGATTCAGTGGAGACGTCGTTTCACGAAGGGGACGGCGCCGCGTTTGCCGTGGCCGTGGACGCCGCCGGAGCCCCGGTGAGGGTGCACCGCTTCAGCGAGCGGTTTGAGTGCCGCAACTGCCGCATCGCGTACGAGCTGCCGCAGCCGCGGCTGTTTTCGTTCAACAACCCGTTTGGCGCGTGTCCCACGTGTCATGGGTTCGGGAACGTGATTGAACTGGATCTGGATCTCGTGGTGCCCGACACGGCCAAGTCCGTGCTCGGCGGCGCGATCGAACCGTGGACCAAGCCGCATTACCGCGGGTGCCTGGTGGACCTGAAGCGCGCGGCCAGACACGCGAACGTGCGGCTGGACGTGCCCTGGCGCGATCTGACCGACGACGAGCGGCGCTTCATCGTCGAGGGGTCGGGTCAGGCGGCCGAACCGGACGCCGAAGGCGAGACCGCGGGGCCGTATCCCGGCATCCGCGGCTTCTTCCGGTGGCTGGAGCGAAAGAAATACAAAGTGCACGTCCGCGTGTTCCTCAGCCGGTATCGCGGCTATCAGACGTGCCAGACCTGCGACGGCACGCGCCTGCGCCAGGAAGCGCGGGATGTGCGGGTGGGGGGCGAGACGATCGACACGGTGTGCGCGCGCACGGTCAACGCCGCCGCGGCGTTTTTCGCGGACCTGCAGCTCACCGAGAAAGAAGCGGCGGTGGCGGCCAAGATCCTCCACGAAGTGCAACGCCGCCTCGGGTTCCTGACCGACGTGGGCCTGGACTATCTGTCGCTGGACCGGCTGTCGTCCACGTTGTCCGGCGGTGAATCGCAGCGCATCAACCTGGCTACGTCGCTGGGCTCCGCGCTGGTGGACACGCTGTACGTCCTCGATGAACCGTCCATCGGTTTGCACTCTCGCGACAACGCGCGGCTGATTGCCATCCTGCGCCAGCTTCGCGATCAGGGCAACACCGTGCTGGTGGTCGAGCACGACGAGGACATGATTCGCGTGGCCGACATGGTGGTGGACCTCGGCCTTGGCGCGGGGGAGCAAGGGGGGCGGATCCTCTATGCGGGGCCGCTGGCCGGATTGCTGGAAGAACAGCGCTCCCTCACGGGCAAGTACCTGCGCCGGGATTTGGCCATCCCGCTGCCCGCGACGCGCCGCAAACCCACGGCGCGACGCCTGAAAATCCGCGGCGTCACCGAACACAACCTCAAGGACATCAGCGTGGAGATTCCGCTGGGCCTGTTCACCGTGGTGACCGGAGTGAGCGGCTCGGGCAAGTCCACGCTGGTCCACGACGTGATCTACGCCGCGGCCAGGCGCGCGAAGGGCGATTGGGATCGGCGCGTGGGCGCGCACGAGCAGCTCGAGGGCATGGAATACGTGACCGAAACGGTGCTGGTGGACCAGCAGCCGATCGGACGGACCCCCCGGTCGAATCCCGTCACCTACCTCAAGGCGTTCGATCCCATCCGCGAGTTGTTTGCTTCGACCAAGGATGCCAAGACGCGCGGCTTCACGGCGAGCCATTTCTCCTTCAACGTCCCCGGCGGCCGGTGCGAGACGTGCGAGGGCGAAGGCGTCGTGCGCGTCGAGATGCAGTTTCTGGCCGACGTCTTTGTCCCGTGCGACGACTGCGACGGCAAACGCTTCAAGCCGCAGGTGCTTGAGGTGCGATACAAGGGACGGAACATCGACCAGGTGCTGGCGCTGACCGTGCGGGAGGCGCTGACGTTCTTCGGCAATTCGCCCAAGGTCATCCGGCGCCTGCAGGTGCTCGAGGAAATCGGCCTGGGGTAC
>JANLHE010000183.1 GCA_024653875.1 Acidobacteriota bacterium | reverse complement strand
GTGGCGGGGCTGCGCGCGCTGGAGTCCGGCGCGCCGTCCGCGTCTTACAATCTCGGCATGGGCGACGGCGTGTCCGTCCGGGAGGTGGTGGCCGCGGTGGCACGGGTCACGGGCCGCGAGGTGCCGCACACGATCGCCGCGCGCCGCGCCGGCGACCCGTCGCGCCTGGTGGCCAGCAGCGCGCGGGCGCGCGCCGAGCTGGGCTGGACGCCGCGCCACGGCGACCTCGATACCATCGTGCGCACCGCATGGGCCTGGCACCAGGCCCACCCGCTGGGCTACAGGACCGCCGAGTGAACGAGTTCCGGCGCCTGCTCGGGTACGCCGCGCCCTTCCGGAGCCGCATGGCGCTGGCAGTCGTGGCGATGCTGGTCGAGGCCGCCGGCGTCCTGCTGGTCGCCCGCCTCGTCAAGTACGTCGTCGACGACGTCCTGGTGGACACCCCCGGCTCGGTTGGCTGGATTGCCATCGCCCTGCTCGGGGCCTTCGCAATCAAGGGCGTGGGTGCGTACGTGTCCGGCTATCTGATGACAGATGTCGGACACCGCGTCGTCCGGGACCTGCGCGATCAGTTGTATCAACACATCCTGAACCAGTCCGCGGCGTTTTTCTCGCGGCGGACATCCGGCCAACTTGTGTCGCGGATCACGAATGACGTCAGCCAGGTGCAGCGCGCCGCCTCAGAGACGGTCGCCGACCTGATTCGCGAGTCCGTCACCGTGCTCGGACTGGCCGGGTACCTCTTTTACCTCGATTCCGATCTTGCCGTGATTTGCGTGGCCACGGTTCCCCTGGTGGTCTATCCGCTTGTTCGGCTCGGACAGCGCGTTCGCGCGACGACTCGCCGGGGCCAGGAGCAGATCGAACACCTCACCCACGTCGCCACCGAGGGGCTGACCGGTCACCGCATCGTGAAGGCCTTCCGCGCGGAGGCGCGCGAAGGCACGCGATTCGCCGCGGTGGCCCAGTCGCTCTATCGCACGAACATGCGCATCACGGCAGCCATGTCGGCGTTGCCGCCGTTGATGGAGTTCATCGGCGGGATCGGCGCGGCAGGTGCGCTGTGGTATGCGTCGATCAAGATTACGAAGAACGAGATCACGCCCGGAGATTTCGGGTCCTTCCTCTTCGCGGCCTTCCAACTCTACGGTCCCATCAAGAAACTCAGCCGTGTCAATGCCGGCCTCCAGCAGGCCATCGCGGCGTCGCAGCGCATCTTCGAGATGCTCGACACCCATTCCGAGGTCAAGGAGCGTCCGGGTGCTCTGCCGATGGCTCCGCTCACGTCCACGGTGGAGTTTCGTGACGTCGGGTTCGCGTACGACGATGCGCCGGCGACGCACATCCTGCGGCACGTCTCGTTCACGGCGCGGGCCGGGCAGGTGGTCGCGATTGTCGGCCTGAGCGGCGCGGGCAAAACCACTCTGGTGAACCTGATTCCGCGCTTTTACGACGCCACCGACGGCGGGGTGTTGATTGACGGTGTGGACATCCGCGATGTGACGCTCGCGTCGCTGCGCGAACAGATTGCGCTCGTGACCCAGGAAAACGTGCTCTTCGACGACACGATCGCGGGGAACATCGCGTATGGCGCCCCTGGCGCGTCGCGCGAGGCCATCCAGGACGCGGCGCGCGCGGCGCATGCTGATGACTTCATCCTGCATCTCGACGGCGGGTACGACGCGCGGATTGGCGAGCGCGGCCAGCGCCTGTCGGGCGGACAGCGGCAACGGCTTGCCATCGCGCGCGCCATCCTCACGCGGTCGCCCATCCTGGTCCTCGACGAGGCGACGTCCGCGCTGGACTCCGAATCGGAGCAGGCCGTGCAGGCCGCCCTTGTCAACCTGATGCGGGATCGGACGACGTTCGTGATTGCGCACCGGTTATCGACGGTGCGCCACGCCGATCTGATCGTGGCGCTCGAGAACGGCGAGGTGGCCGAGCTTGGCACGCACGAGACGCTGATCGATCGGCCCGGTGGCGTGTACGCGCGGCTCCACGCGCTGCAGATGATGGACGAACGAGATCGGGAGGACCAGTGATTCGATCGATGACCGGGTTTGCGTCGGTCAGCCGCGAGGACGCGGGACAACAGGTGAGCGTGACGATCAAGTCCGTCAACCACCGCTTTCTGGACGTGCAGCTCAAGATGCCGGGGGCGCTGGGGGCCCTGGAATCACGCCTCAAGGCGCTGGTGCAGCAGCGCGTGACGCGCGGGCGTGTCGAGGTGGTGCTGGCGTGGGCGCAGGCGGAGGAGACGTTGCGCGAGGTGGTGCTGAACGAGCACCTGCTCGCCCAGGTGCACGCCGTGGTGGATCGCGCGCGCGCGCAGGGCCTGGTCGCCGGCGCGCTGTCGGCGTCGGATCTGTGCCGCATCCCGCACGTGCTGGAGGTGCGCACCGCGGACGCGCCCGACGGCGTCGGCGCGGGCGCCGCCGCGCTGGTGGAACTGGTGCTCGGCGAGGCGCTGGATGCGCTGGTGGTGATGCGCGGGACGGAGGGCCGCTTCCTCTCGGCGGACGTCGACGCGCGGCTCGGCACGCTGCTGGCGTTTGTCGAGGCGGTGGAGCGCGAGGCGGCGCACGGGCAGGCCGCCCTGGACGCCCGGCTGCGGGAGCGGCTGGCCGCGCTCCCCGCGGATGTGCAGCTGGATCCGGCCGCCGTGACGCAGGAAGTGGTGCGGTTCGTGGCGCGATCCGATATCCACGAAGAGATTTCGCGGATGCGCGGGCATGTGGAACACTGGCGGCAACTGGCCGCCGGGCCGGAGCCGTGCGGCCGCAAGCTGGACTTTCTGGTGCAGGAAATGAACCGTGAGATCAACACCATCGGGTCGAAGGCCGAAGGGCTCAAGGCCACCGAACTGGTGGTAGGCGCGAAAGCCGAACTCGAGCGCGTGCGCGAGCAGGTGCAGAATGTTGAGTGACACGCCCAGCGGGCTGTTGTTTGTCGTCTCCGCGCCAAGCGCCGCCGGCAAGACCACGGTGGTGGAGCAGTTGGTGCAGGTGCTGCCGGGACTGCGCATGTCGCGGTCGTACACGTCGCGCGCCGCGCGCCCCGGTGAAGAGCACGGCGTCGATTACAACTTCATCGGCCGGGACGAGTTCGAGGCGATGATCGCCCGCGACGCGTTTCTCGAGTGGGCGGACGTGTTCGGCCACTACTACGGGACCGGGCGCGACGAGACCTGGGCGCGGCTGACGGCCGGCGAGGATCTGGTGCTGGTCATTGACGTGCAGGGCGCGCGGCAGGTCCGTGAACGGTTGCCGCAGACCGTGGCCATCTTCATGCTGCCTCCGTCGTTTGAGGTGCTGGAGCAGCGCCTGCGCAAGCGCAGCAAGGACCCGGAGGCCGCGATGGTCCGGCGCCTGGAGACGGCCCGGCGGGAAGTGGATGCCGTCGAGGCCTATGACTACGTCGTCGTGAACGACCTGCTGGAGCGGTGCGTGGGCGAACTGGCCGGTATCGTGGTGGCGGAACGGGCCCGGCTGGTCCGGCGCCGCGCGGCGATTCAGCCCATTATCGAGACATTCCGGAAGCCGGCCGGCCGGACGGAGTAGAATAGAGAGTTCCAGGAGTCCCCATGAGTGAATCCCCGAAGATCAACCGTCCCGAGAGCCGCTTCGAGTTCGTGACGATCGCGTCAGCCCGCGCGCACCAGTTGCTGCGCGGCTGCCTGCCCAAGGTCGAAGGCTCGGCCCAGCCCGCGCGCCGGGCGCAGCAGGAAGTGGCGTCGGGCGCGGTGCCCCGCGTCGATCTGCCCGTCGAGTAGGTTCCCATGTCTGCCGGCGAGCCCCTCATCGGGCTGGGCGTGTCCGGCGGCATCGGCGCCTACAAGGCCGTCGAGGTCGCGCGGCTGCTGCAGAAACGCGGGTATCGCGTCCAGGCGATTCTGACCCGGCATGCCCGCAAGTTCATCGGGCCCCTGACCTTCGAAGCCATCACCCGGCGCCCCGTCATCACCTCGCAGTGGGCGGCGGGCATGAACGCCGACATCGAACACATCGCCCTGGCCACCGAGATGCGCGCGCTGGTCGTGGCCCCCGCCACCGCCAACGTGATCGGCAAGTTCGCGCACGGCATCGCCGACGACTTTCTCAGCGCGCTCTACCTGGCGACGCGCGCGCCCCTGCTCATCGCCCCGGCCATGAACACCGTGATGTGGGAGCATGCCGCCGTGCGCGAGAACCTCGCCACCCTGACCGCGCGCGGCGTGCACGTGGTGGAACCGGGCGAGGGTTACCTGGCCTGCGGCTGGATCGGGACGGGCCGGCTCGCCGAACCCGAGGAAATCGCCGAGGCCGTGCACCGGGTCGTGTGCCCGGCAGGCCCGCTGACCGGGTGCCATCTCCTCGTGACGGCGGGGCCCACGCGCGAGGACATCGATCCGGTGCGCTATCTAGGCAACCGTTCCAGCGGCCGCATGGGATTCGCGATCGCGCAGGAGGCGATGCGCCGCGGCGCGACCGTGCACCTGGTGGCCGGACCCACGCCCGTGGAGCCGCCGGCGGTGACCACGCTCACGCGAGTCCGGAGCGCGGCCGAGATGCATGCGGCGGTCATGGCGGGCGCGGTGCAGGCCGCCGTGGTGATCATGGCGGCGGCCGTCGCCGACTACACGCCGGCCGGTGGCGCGCACGGGGACAAGATCGACAAGGGCGGACCGCTGACCCTCACGCTTGAGCGGACCGCCGACATCCTGGCGGACCTTGGCCGGCGGCGCCACGGCGCGCCGATGCCGGTCCTGGTGGGCTTTGCCGCCCAGACCGGCCCGCCGGTGGCCCGGGCCGCCGAGAAACGCGTCCGCAAGCAGGTGGACCTCATCGTGGCCAACGACGTCTCGGCCGAAGGCGCGGGGTTCGACGTGGAGACCAATCAGGTCACGCTCGTCGGCGCGTCTGGCCACGAGGCGCTGCCGCTGATGTCGAAGCCGGCGGTCGCGGCGGCGATTCTCGATCGCGTGGAAGCCCTGCTCACGGCGGCGGCGCGCGCATGAGCGATCGCGACGCCCGCGAGCACCTGAAGTACTACCGCGACCTTGGCGTGGCCGGCGTGACCACCGACCCGGCGTGGCGGACGCGCGGCGCCCAGCCGGCGCCATCCGCTGCCGGGGCCGAGGCGCTCGCCGCGTTGCGGACGCACATCGGGGACTGCACACGCTGCAAGCTCCACACGCTCGGGCGGCAGCAGGTGGTCTTTGGCGTGGGCAACCCGAACGCGGAGCTGATGTTCGTGGGTGAAGCGCCCGGGTCGGAAGAAGACATTCAGGGCGTGCCGTTCGTGGGGCGCGCGGGCCAGCTGCTCACGAAGATCATCGAAGCGATTGGCCTGCGGCGCGAGGACGTGTACATCGCCAACGTCATCAAGTGCCGCCCGCCCGCGAACCGCAACCCGGAGCCCGACGAGGTGGCCACGTGCGAGCCGTTCCTGTCGCGGCAAATCGACATCATCCGGCCGCGGGTGATCGTGGCCCTGGGGACGTTCGCGGCGCACGCGCTGCTGCGCACGGACGCGCCGATCTCCCGGATCCGCGGCGTGGTGCACGAGTACCGGGGGGCCGCGCTGATTCCCACCTTCCATCCCGCGTACCTGCTTCGCAGTCCCGATCGCAAACGCGACGTCTGGGAAGACATGAAGAAGGTGCGCGCGCT
>JANLHE010000181.1 GCA_024653875.1 Acidobacteriota bacterium | reverse complement strand
CTTAACCACTACGAGCAGCAGAGCGACGTCGAGGCTGTCGCCGAGAGTTCCATGTCCTACCGCACTCCACTCGAACAGCGCATCGCCAAGAAGACGACGCAGGCGATCATCGAGCACAACCTCATCGAGGACGGCGACCGGATCATGGTCGGCCTGTCGGGCGGCAAGGACAGTTGGGCGCTGATTCAGATCCTGGACGTGCTGCGCACGCGCGCGCCCATCACGTTCTCAATCTGCGCCATCAACGTGAACTCCGGGTACACCGACTTCAAGCACGACGTGGTCACCAAGGCGTGCGCGGAACGCGGGTGGGAGCTGCACATCGAGCACACAACCATCGGCGCGGTGATGGACGACATCCTCGAGGATGGCGAGACGCCGTGTTCGTTGTGCGCGCGCCTGCGCCGCGGCGTGTTGTATCGCCTGGCCGATTCCGTGGGCGCGACCAAGATCGCGCTGGGCCATCACATGGACGACTTCGTGGAAACGCTGCTCCTGAACGTGTTCTTCCAGGGAGCGCTCAAGGCGATGCCGGCGCGGCTGACGTCCGACAACGGCAAGCATACAGTCATCCGGCCGTTGGTCTACGTGACCGAGGCCGAAGCGCGGGCCTACACGCAGGAGAACAACCTGCCGGTCATCGGCTGTTGCTGTCCCGCGTGCGGGGATCTGAGCCTGAAGCGCCAGCGGCTCAAGCGGATGATCGCGGAGCTGGAACTGGAGCACCCCAAGGTCAAGAACTCCATGATCAAGGCCATCGGTAACGTGGCGCCGCGCCACCTCCTCGACACCCGTTTACACCCGGTGGCGCAGGCCGCCGCGGCCCTCCGGTAGGCCCATGCGAGCGGTCGTCACGCGCGTGCGCTCCGCCTCGGTGACCATCGATGGGCACGTGGCGTCTGAAATCGGGCAGGGCCTGCTCGTGCTTGTCGGGGTGGCGAACGGCGACGGTCCTGCCGATATCGACTATGTGGCCGCCAAAATCAGGGATCTGCGGATCTTCGGCGACGCGGCCGGCAAGATGAACCTGAGCGTGACCGACGTGGGTGGCAGCGTGCTGGCCGTGTCGCAGTTCACGCTGCTGGCCGACGTCCGGAAGGGCCGCCGGCCATCGTTCATCGGCGCGGCACCGCCCGACGAGGCCAACGAGGCCTACGAGGGTGTGGTGGCGCGTTTGCGCGAGTCAGGGCTGACCGTGAAGACCGGCGTGTTCCAGGCGGACATGCAGGTGGCCTCGGTCAACGACGGCCCGGTAACCATCTGGCTTGATTCGGGAGCGAAATAAATGGTGCGAGTGATGCGACGTGTTGTGGTGGCGGGATTGATGCTCACGGTGTCCGCGACCGCGTGGGCCCAGTCGCGGCCGCTTGTCACCGAGGACCCGGAGACCGTCGGCCCGGGGCAGATCCTGCTCGAGGCCGGCATCGACTACGCCCACGAAGCGGTCTTTCCCGCGTCCGGCCTGCAGGGCACCTTGTGGCGCATGGGCACGCTGGGACTGAGCTTCGGCGTGAGTTCGATTGCCGAGATTCAATTGGACGGCGGCCTGCGCAATCGACTGGCCATCAAGAACCGCTTCGCGGCCCCGCTCGACCAGATGCTGACCGTGGCCGGCGATTCCACCGGAGACGTGGAAGACGTCACGATCGGCGCCAAGATCCGGTTCCTGTCCGAGACCGAAGGACGGCCGTCGATGGCGCTGCGTTTTGCGACGAAGCTGCCCAACGCGGGCAACGAAAGCGGCCTCGGGCTGGACACCACCGACTTTGCGTTTGGCCTGGCGGTCGCCAAGACCGTGCAGTCCGTGCGGGTCGTCGGCAACGCCGGATTCGCCATCCTCGGCGATCCCACACGCGGCGATCGACAGAACGACGTGCTGACCTACGGTGTCTCTGTCGCGCGGGCGATGGCCCCGGGCTTTGAGGTCGTGGCCGAGGTGAACGGCCGCGCGAACACCCGCAGCAGCAACGCTCCCGTGGGCACGGAAAGCCGCTCGATGGTGCGCGTCGGCTCACGCTTCACGCGCGGACCCGTCCGCCTGGATGGCGCGCTCCTGCTGGGGATCACCGAAAGGGATCCGACGTGGGGCGTGTCAGCCGGCCTGACATGGGTCTTCAACGCGTTCCGTATTTCCTGACACGTTCGCGCACGAGGGCGATTTCCTCGACGCGCCTGGCGTCGGTCCAGCCGCACTCGCGGGCCATGATCCCGGCGAGCCTGGCAATCGCGTCGTCGCCGGGATCACCGGCCGACCCGAGCGGCGTCCGCCTGAACACCACGTCATCCAGCCGTACGGCCGCCGCCTCGCGCACGGCGTAAATGGCTTCGCCCTCGATGACGGGGCTGTCCGCCGAGACCCTCGCCAGGGCCCCGGACGCGTGCGCGCAGCGGAGGACCGCGGAGGCTTCGGTGCCATACCAGCCCGCCAGATGCCTGTGCACGTCCCCATCAAGCGTGACGCGTAGTGTGCGCGCGGTTTCGACAAGGATGCCATCGCTGTCTGCCACATCCGCGTGGGGCAGCAACGTTGTGGCCGTCCGGGAACGCACCGCGGGCACGTGCAGGTGACGCGCGGCCCCGTCCACGGCGCGTTCGGCCGCCAGACGCGCCGTGGTGTACTTCACGCCCACTAGACTGATGAGGCCGGGCGCCTCCACGTGGGCCAGGATTTCCGGCTCCGCCAGCAGATCAAGGCCCTGCGGCGTCGCCTGGGCCGGGACCAACGCGTGATGGACGAAGCGGATGTCGTCCCGCGTGGCGCCGAGGGCAGGAAACGCCGTGCGGATTTCAGCGAGGAAGGCGTCGACGAACGGATCCAGCGGCTCGCGCATCCCTTCGCGAACGGCGCCGTCCGGCTGATAGGTCCCGACAAGCACCAGGCCCCGCCAGGGGACGGCCGTGAACATGCGCCCACTGGCGGACGGCGCCGCCAGGGCGATGTCCCTGGCTGGCCGATCGAGGAGCAGGTTCATCGCCCGGACAAGCGGCGGCGCGCCCGTGACGCCGAACCGTTCGTGTAACGCGGGCAGGCCCGAGCCGGCCGCCAGCACGACCGCGCGCGCAGCGATGTCGAATGCGGCTCCGGTGATGACATCCCGGACGGTCGCGCCGGTGAGGCGGGCCCCGTCGCGCCTGGGCGCGACAGCTTCCACGTAGGTGGCGAGTGTCGCGCCCGCCCTGTGTGCCGCCAACGCCACGAGGTACGTCAACCGATCCGGGTGCACGGTCTGGTAGTCATACCAAATCGCGCCGCCTGACAGGCCGGGCTCGTGCACGCCGGGAAACAGGCGCCGTGTGGCTGCCGCGGACTCGAGGCGGCCGTTGGGCAGATGGAGTTCCGGCAGCACATCCACGTTCCGCGACCGGCCGATGAAGTCGTAGAGCCGGAAACCCGCGCGGATGACGAGGCGCGCGCGCCGGGTGCCGCGGTAGGTGCCGATGAGGAAGGGGAGCGGGCGAAGCAGGTGCGGCGCGATGCGCGCCCAGGCGCGCCGCTCCCGAATCTGTTCCCGGCACTTGCGAATCTGGCCGCTCTGCAGGGCTCGAAGGCCACCGTGAATCGTGCGCTGGTGGTTGAACGAGATGCCCCCGCCCACGTCGCCCCGTTCGACCAGGGCCACGCGCAGGCCGCGGGCCGCGGCGTCGTAGGCGGTGAACAGCCCGTGGATGCCGCCGCCGACCACGAGCAGGTCGAACGAGTCCGCCTGCAGAGGATCGAGGTCGCGAGTCATACCTGCCATATAGTAAGGCGCGCATGAACGAACGCGTCCGCCAGTACTGGAACACCCATATTCACGACCTCGAGATTTCCGCGCATCCGCCCGGCAGTCCCGGGTTCTTTGCGGACCTCGATCAATATCACTTCGAGAAGCTGCATCACCTGCTGGACCTCATTCACTTTGACGAGTGGGCGGGAAAAGACGTGTTGGATGTCGGCTGCGGGGCGGGCGTGGAGGTCGTGCGGTTTGCCCGGGCCGGGGCGCGCGTCACGGGCGTGGACATCGCCGCCAGCGCCGTCGCGCTGGCTCGCCAGAACCTCGAGCAGCAGGGGCTCCGGGCCACGCTCGACGTGGCCGACGGAGAACAGCTGCCGTTTTCCGACGCGTCCTTTGACATGGTCTTTGCCCACGGCGTGGTGCAGTACACCGGCGATGACCGGCGGATGGTGGCGGAGATTCATCGTGTGCTGCGGCCCGGCGGGCTCGCCGTGTTCCAGGGGTACAACCGCAGATCGTGGCTGCACGTCCTGTCGAAGGTCATGAAGACGCCGCTCGAACACGAGGATGCCCCCGTGCTGAGGCGCTATTGGGCCGGAGAGTTCCGCGCGCTGCTCGCCCCGTTCGCCTCCGTTGACCTGGTGTTTGAACGATTCCCGGTGAAGTCGCGCCTCCACAAAGGGTGGAAGGGTCTGGCCTTCAATACCTTCTTCGTGGGGACATTCAATGCCTTGCCGCGCGCCTGGGTGCGCCGATATGGCTGGCACCTGCTGGCGTTCTGCCGCAAGGCGAAGGCGTAGCGGCGATGGAGTTGGTCAAGGCCCACGCCTACGGCAATGACTTCCTCCTTGTGAGCGCGGATGCGACCGCGCGGACCACCGACGTGCCCACGCTGGCGCGGCGTGTATGCGATCGGCACCGCGGCATCGGCGCGGACGGTCTCATGGTGGTGGAGGAGACCGCTGATGGTGCCCGCACGCGACTCCTGAATGCCGACGGGAGCCACTCGGAGATCTCGGGCAACGGCACGCGCTGCGTGGCCGCCTGGCTCGCGCGCGTCCGGCGGCTGCCGGCCGGCGGGCACGTGGGGATCGAGACCGAGGCCGGCGTCAAGCGCGTGGACATCCTCTCGATCGAAGGCCAGCGCTACACCTGCCGTGCCCAGATGGGGCAGCCCGAGGATCTGCGCGAGGTCGCGCTCAGCGCGGCCGGCGAGGACGTGACGGCCGTCGTCCTGCGCGTCGGCAACCCGCAGTGCGTGGTCCTGGGCGGCGCGGCTTGGCTCACGACACAGCGCCTGCACACGGTGGCCGCGGCACTCGCGGTGCACCCGTTCTTCCCGGAAGGCACCAACGTGGAACTGGCGACGGTCGAGGCGCCCGGCCGCGTGCGCATCCTCATTTGGGAGCGGGGTGTCGGGCCGACCGAGGCGTCGGGCACCGGCGCGTGCGCGGCCGCGGTGGCCGCGGCGGCGTATGGCGGCGCCGGCCGATCCGTTGACGTGGTGGCACCGGGCGGGACCCAGCGCGTGGAGTGGACCGACAGCGGCATTGCGCTGACCGGGTGGGCGGAACTCACCGGCATCGTGACGTGGTGGGGACCGGCATGAGGCGATTTCACGAGGCATCGGGATCGGGTGAATCGTACTCGCCCGCCGAGGAGCTGTTTAACCGGCAGCGCCGCACCGTCGGCCTTGTCGCGGGCCCACTGGTGTTTCTGATCATTCTGCTCCTGCCAACACCCAACCTGGGTGATCCAGCGCACAGGCTCAGCGCCATCCTGGCGTTGATGGTGGTGTTCTGGATGACCGAAGCGATTCCGCTGGCGGCCACGGCGCTGCTGGGCCCCACGCTCGCGATCCTGCTCGGCGTGGCCAACGCGCGCACCGCGTTTGCGTCCTTTGCCGACCCGATCATCTTCCTGTTCATCGGCAGCTTCATCCTGGCCGAGGCGATGTTCGTGCACCGGCTCGACCGCCGCATGGCGTTTTCAGCGTTGTCGTCGCCCTGGATCGGCAGCAGCGCGTTCCGGCTGCTCGTGGTGTACGCGGGCGTCGGGGCGGCGCTCTCCGCCTGGATGAGCAACACGGCCACCACGGCCATGATGTTCCCGCTGGGCATGGCGGTGCTCGCCGAACTCGGGCGCGGCCGGGCCCACGACCCGGGGTTCCAGCGATTCGCGCGCGCGATGATGCTCGTCACGTCGTTTGCCGCGTCGATCGGCGGGATGGCGACGCCGGTCGGCACGCCGCCGAACATCATCGGCAAAGGCCTCCTGCTCAAGAACGCGGGGATCGACATCTCGTTCGCCGGGTGGATGACGCTCGGCGTCCCGCTGGTGCTCGTCATGATGGCGGCGCTGGTCCTGTGGATGTTGTATCCGGCGGCGCGCGGGATTCGGCTCACCGCGGAGGCGACCGCGTCCGTCAGTCAGGAGTTGCGGAAGCTCGGCCCGCTGGGTACCGGCGAGCGCAACGTGATCGTCGCCTTTGGCGTGACGGTCTTCCTCTGGACATTCCCCGGTCTGCTGGCGCTTGTGTTCGGGCAGGCCCATCCGTGGACGCAGGCGATCACGCGCACATTTCCCGAGTCGGTGGCGGCGATCGCCGGCGCGCTGCTGCTGTTCGTGCTGCCGATCAACTGGCGCGCGCGACGGTTCACGATGACCTGGGACGAAGCCGCGAACATCGACTGGGGCATCATCCTGCTGTTTGGCGGCGGCCTCGCGATGGGCGGGTTGGCCGACACGACGGGGCTGGCCGACGGCTTCGGCCGCTGGGTGGTCAGCTACGTGCCCAACGCCGGCACGGTGGGGCTGACGGTGGTGTTCACGGCGGTGGCCATCATCATGTCGGAGGCGGCTTCCAACACGGCGGCGGCCACTGTCGTCGTGCCCACCGCGATCGCGGTCGCCACGGCGGCGGGCGTCTCGCCACTGGAACCGGCGCTGGCGGCCACGCTTGGCGCCAGCATGGGTTTCATGATGCCCATCTCCACGCCTCCCAACGCCATCGTCTACAGCAGCGGGTACATCCCCATCGGCGCCATGATGCGTGGCGGCGTCGTCCTGGACGTGATTGGCTTCGTGGTCATCGTCGCGGCCGTGCTGGGGTTTGGGTCGGTCGTCAAATAACGCACGGGGAGCTGCCGCACCACCGGCGTGGTGCGGCAGGGGTGCGACGATCTACGGGAGACGCAGGACCTGTCCCGGCGTGATCTTGTCGGGATCGGTCAACTGATCCGTATCTCTCAAACCCACGTGTCACCTCCACTGTCGAACGATCGGCGCAAAGGGCGCGGTCCCGCGCCCGCCGCGCGGCCAGGCTAGTCATCGAGCACGAACGTCACCATCATGTTCACGCGGTAGCTCGTGATCGTTCCCTTCTCACAGTGCACATGCTGTTCCTTTATCCAGGCGCCCTGGATATTCCGGAGCGTCTGGTCGGCCCGGGCGAGGCCCTGCTGGACCGCGTCCTCGAAGCCCTTCGTGGAGGTCGCGCTGATCTCGGATACTTTGGCAACTGACATCGGGTGTCTCCCCTTCTTGCGATTGACGTTGGTTACGGCCGCTTGATGAAACGGCCTGGTTGAGCCTAACGAGCCGCATCCGGGCGGGCTGTCCAATTCGGCACAGAAGCAGTAGCGGCGTGGCAGTTCTTGCCACCCGTCATGACGCGCGCGTGCAAACACGAGGCGGTGCGCTGCGCCCGGATCTTGCAAGGGGCGGGGACGTGCGCATCGACTCCGCTCGCGAGGGGCCCCGGGAAAAGCTCGAGCGGCTTGGCCTGGGCGCACTGGCCCTCATGAGCGACACCGAATTGCTTGCCATGCTGCTGGGGCATGGCGGGTCCGGGGTGTCGGCGCATCACCTGGCGCAGGCGCTGCTGGACCGGGCCGCCGGACTGCACGGGCTGACGCGGATGAGCCGGGACGAGATGTGCCAGATGCCGGGCATCGGCGCGGCCCAGGCGTCCCGGGTGCTGGCGGGGCTGGAACTTGGGCGGCGTACGCTCACGCGCCGGCCGGCTGAACGGCTTCTGCTGGCCGCCCCCAGCGTCGTGGCCGCGCACTTGCTGCCCCGGTACGGCGCCCACCCGGTGGAGCGGTTCGGCGTCGTTCTGCTCGACACCCGGCAGCGGCTGCTGCGCACCCGCATCGTGTCCGAGGGGACGCTTGACACGTCGCTGGCGCACCCGCGCGAGGTCTTCCGGGCCGCCGTGGCCGGGGGCGCCGCGTCCGTCATCGTCTTCCACAACCACCCGTCCGGGGACCCCGAGCCCAGCCGGGATGACCACGCGCTGACCGTGCGGCTGGCCCGGTCAGGCGTCGTGGTGGGGGTGCCGCTCATCGACCACCTGATTCTGGCGGACGGGGCCTACTGGTCGTTCCGGGAGCACGGGCTGCTCTGATCGGCGACTGCAGGCCGACCGGCGCCACGGGCTGCTAGAATAGGCATTTCCCGGAAGCCCCATGTCCCGTTTCTATCTGACCACCGCCATCGACTACGTCAACAACCGTCCCCATCTGGGCACCGCGTACGAGAAGATCGCGGCCGATGTGATCGCCCGGTTCCACCGGCTCGTCGGCGACGAGACGCGGCTGGTGATGGGCAACGACGAGCACTCGCAGAACGTGTTCCGGCGGGCGACCGAGGCGGGCCTGGACCCGGTGGCGTACTGCGACCGGATGGAAGCCGAGTTCCGCGCCGTCTGGGCGCAGTTGAACATCTCGTTTGATGATTTCATCCGGACCACGCAGCCGCGGCACAAGGCGGCCGTGCAGGCGCTCGTCCAGCGCGCGTTCGACAGCGGCGACGTGTACGAGGGGATGTACGAGGGGTGGTACTGCGTCTCGTGCGAGGAGTTCAAGCCCGAGAAGGGGCTCATCGAGGGCCAGTGCCCGGTGCACCGCACCACGCCGGACTGGATCAAGGAAAAGAACTACTTCTTCCG
>JANLHE010000180.1 GCA_024653875.1 Acidobacteriota bacterium | reverse complement strand
CTCGACGTTCTCCGAGCGCAACTACGGCGCGGGCACGTTCCGCGACTTCGCGCAGAAGCTGGAGAAAGCCGGCGTGCTCCGCGTGCACCAGGCGAAGGGGGGCTGGCTTGTGGCCGCCGCCGAGGGCGTCAACATGTCGGAGGGTGGTCCTGCCGAGGGCGAGGCCGCGCCGGCCGAGGGCGCGCGCGAGCCGCGTGGACCCCGCGAAGCGCGCGAACCGCGCGAGCCCCGCGGCGGGCAACCGCACCAGCAGCGCCCGCCGCAGCACCAGCCGCAGGCGTCCGCGCAGGGCGCGCCCGCCGAGTCGTCAGAGCCCGTGCAGGTGCTGGGCACTCCGGCCGACGGCGTGAGCGAGATGTATCGCATCATCTCCACGGCCGAGGTCCGCAAGTGGCCGCTCTACCTGCGCACGGTCAAACAAATCCTGCGCGCGCAGACGCCGCCGTTCGACGAGCGCGCCTACGGGTTTGCGTCGCTGGTGGACTTGCTGCGCGCCTCGCACAAGGAAGGCGCGTTCCGCGTGGAGCGCGATCGCCAGGGTGTGATTCGGGTGTTCCAGAGCGGCAGCGCCGGGGTGCCGGCGGAGGCGCCGGCGGAGGCAGCGACAGCGCCGGCCGCCGTCAGCGCGCACGACGCCGCGCCCGAGGCGCCGGTCGAGCAGGCCGACCTTCCGGGCCTGGCCCCCGAGCCGGTCGCCGCCGAGGCGCCCGCGCCGGAAAAGAAAAAGCGCGCGGCCCGGAAGCCGCGCGCTGCAGTGAAAACCACGAAGGCACCCGCCAAAAAGGCGGCGAAGAAGTAACGCGTGTAGGGCGTCCCTTCCTATTTCTTTTCCAGGCCGCTGACCACCAGTTCCACGTTGTGGGCGGCGCGGATGCCGTACACGCCGTTGAGCGACTTCAGCTTGCCGGCGGCCACCAGCTCCGCCTGGTCATACCCGGCCACGACCACGCCGTTGATCGAACACTCGGCGCGGCCGCCCTTCACTGACCACATCACATCCTGCGTGACGGGCTGGTTCTTCTCCACCTTCTTGACGGCTTCGTGCGCACCGCCGCGCGGGCCGTTCATCCGGAACGCCGCCGGGCCGAAGCCGCGGACGATGAAGGTGCCGTTGCCGTACGGCGCGCAGTAGAGCAGCGACGCCTCGGGCGTGCCCAGGTCGTTGCCGCCGATGAACAGGCCGTACGGGTGCGGGTGGTCGTTGATGTTCATGTAGGCCGGTTCATGGAACGTGGCCTTCACGGTGTAGTCGCCCGACGCGGTGTTCGCGGGGTTCCAGTAGTTGCCGGCCGGACCCGTCGTAATCGAGAACTTGCCGCCGGCCAATTCGAACTTCGAGTCTTCGATCGTGCCGCCGGCCTTGGCCGCGCCGGCATCGATGTTGCCCGTCCAGCCCGGCGCCTTGATGCCGCCGCCGGCGACCTTGCGGTCCCCATCGGGATTCTGGGCCTGCTGGGCCGCACTCAGTGACGCGGTGACCGCGAGGGCCGCCGCCAGTACATACAACTTGCGCATCGTCGTCTCCTTGAAGAAAAGCGGGGAAAGGGCATTCTACCGCCAAATCCTGCCTGTGTGTCCCGGGCTGAAGCCCGGGACCTCCGAAGCGCATAGAATCCCCGCATGCTTCGAGTTGCCTCGATCCTCATCATCGCCATCCTGTTCGCGCTTGTTCCCCTGTCCGCCCAGCGGCCCCCCGTGATGGGACGCAGCGCGGGTGTGTCCGCGGGGCACCCGTTGGTGACCGCCGCCGCGAT
>JANLHE010000178.1 GCA_024653875.1 Acidobacteriota bacterium | reverse complement strand
TCGACGGACTCGTCGTGGTCGCCCTGGAAGACCAGGGCCGGCAGCGTGGTGGGCAGCGTGATCGCGTCGTACCCGGCCGCGTCGGCAAAGAGCTCGTAGCCCACCTCGCGCTCCTCGCCCCAGGCGTAGTGGAAGACCTTCAGCGCGCCGGCCCGGCGCCACGCGTCCACGCCGTGGGGACCCAGCTGCCGCAGGCGATTCCCGCCGAAGTCCAGCGCCGGGGCCAGCAGCACCATCCGGTCAATGCGGCCCGTGGTGTCCTGCGCCGCGGCATGCACCGCCACGAACGCGCCGAGGCTTGAGCCCACGAGCGCGATTGGTCCTTCCGGCACCCGCGCCACGGCGTCCCGCACCTGCGCGAGCATGCGCGTGGCCGTCAGCGTTTCGAACGCGGGCTGATTCAGGTCCGGGCAGGTGAACCCCACGCCGCGCGACTCCAGCTCCCACCGAAACCGCTCCGCCTTGCCCGACGCCGGCGACGATGCGAATCCGTGGAGGTAGACGACGTGGCGGACGGGAGTGGGGGTCATATCAGGCTCTTGCAACCCGGCCGGCAGCGGCAGCGCATGTCCGCCTCACCTTTCGTGTTGTAGTCGTAACTCAGTTCCGCGCCCTTCGGGATGTTCTTCGACGCGCGAATCCACACCACGTCGTCCACCACTTCCGAGTAGCAGTTGCCGTTGCAGGAGTGGTTGATGAAGCGCGCGGTGCTGCCGCCGACGTTGCCGTCGCGATACCAGCGGCGACTCAGCGTGAAGCACCAAATCTGCCCCTTCTTCTGGTACCTCCTCTCCCGGCGATCCGCCTCCGTCGACGACACTTTCTCGCCGGTGTACTGGATGATGCGCTTGTTCTTGTTGATCGGCTCCGACGCGTACACACCCCATCCAGAGATCCCGGATTTCCTCCGGATGATGCGGACGCCTGTTTCCGTGACCTCTACTCGTGCCCGACGTTGTGCCATCAACCCAACATTCTAACCTCGACAGGCCTCCGGCACCCTATACTCATTGCCCGGCAGACCTCCACTGAACCTCCAGCTCATCGGACTCATCGTGTATCTCGTGCTGATGCTGGGCATCGGCGCCTGGGCCGCGCGCCGGATCCGCAACGAAGGCGACTACCTGCTGGCGGGCCGGCAACTCGGCCCGCTCCTCGTGGCGTTCTCGGTGTACGCGACCTGGTTCGGCGCCGAGACCATCCTCGGCTCGCCGGGCAGCATCTATCGGGACGGGCTGGCCGGCGGCAGCGCGGATCCCTTCGGCTACGGCCTGGCGCTCATCGGCACGGGGGCCATCTTCGCCATCCCGCTGTGGAAGCGCGGACTCACGACGTACGCGGATCTGTTCCGGCAGCGATACTCGATCGGCGTCGAGCGGCTGATGGTCCTCATCTACGTGCCGAGCTCGGTGATTTGGGGCGCCGCGCAGATTCGCGCGTTCGGCCAGGTCGTGGGGACCGTGAGCGGCCTGGAACTCGAGGTGGCGATCGCGGTCGCCTCCGCGTTCGTGATCGGCTACACGCTGCTTGGTGGACTGATGGCCGACGCGGTGACGGATCTCGTGCAGGGGCTCGGTCTCGCCGTCGGGCTGGTCATCCTCTGGTTCGGCATCATGCATCAGGCCGGGGGCTTCAGCGAGAGCCTGGCGCTTGTGGACCCGGCACGCTTCAACCCGCTGGGCGCGGGAGGACGATCGTGGCTCGAAGTGCTGGAGGAATGGGCGGTGCCGGTGGGCGGCAGCATGCTGACCGCGGAGATCGTGCAGCGCATCCTGGGCGCGCGGTCGCCCTCGGTGGCCAGATGGGGCACGCTTGGCGGCGCGGCGATGTACATCGGCATCGGGCTGATCCCCGTCTATCTGGGTCTTGTGGGGCCCGTCCTCGCGCCGGGCCTGACCGATCCGGAGCAGGTGGTGCCGACGCTGGCGCGGCAGTACCTGGGCACGGTGGGCTACGTGATGTTTGCCGGCGCGCTCGTGTCGATCATCCTGTCGACGGTGGACTCCACCCTGCTGGCGGCCGGCGGGTTCATTTCGCACAACCTGGTGGCGTCGGCGTTTCCCGGCCTGAGTGACACCGCGCGGCTGCGCGTGGCGCGCCTCTCGGTGTTCGTGTTCGGCGTGGTCTCAACAGCTCTGGCGCTGGGCGCCGAGTCGATCTACTCCCTCGTGCTGACGGCCTCGGCGTTCGGCAGCGCCGGCATCTTCGTCGTCAGTTGCTTTGGACTTTTCACCCGCGTCGGCGGCCCGGCCAGCGCGCATGCCGCGATCGTCACGGGGCTTGGGGTGTGGGCGTGGGGGGAATATGCGGCCGGATGGACGGCGCCGTTCGTGACGGCGCTCGTCGCGGCGACCGTCGCCTACCTGGCGGCCGCGCGCGCCAGGACGGCGTCAAGCGTCACCAGTTCGGCGTCGTGCATGCGTGCCAGCCACAGGTAGCTCGCGTCGTACGCCGTGAGGCCGGTCTCGCGGGCAATGCGGAACGCCTCCGAGGCCGGAACCGCCACCTTCGTGATCCGCAGGTGCCATGCGGCACTCAGCACGGCACCGATTTGCGGCGCGACCTTCGGCTGGAGTTTCGCCTTCTTCAACGCGATGTTGGCCAGTTCGTAGTCGATGAGCGCAGGCGCAAGCAGCGTCTGCCCTGACAAGTGAATGGCGAGGTCCGGACCTTCCGTTTCGCGAAACGCGATCGCGGCAATGGCCGACGCGTCAACGACGACGGCCATCGCGATCCTGGCGGATGAGCGTGGCCGAGTTCGACGACGTTCGCAGACCGACGCGTTCGGCAAAGGCCGCGAGATCCTCGATGGTGAGCACGCGGGACGCCTCATCGAGAATCGCCATCAGTTCGCCCTGGAGCGAGCGATGGTTGCGTGCGGCACGCGTGCGAAGGCGCTCAGCCATGTCGGCCGGGACATTCTTGATTGACAACGTCACGGTTCCCATATGGATCCATTATAGATCCGATCCGGCGTCGGCCAGCGCCTCGAGCCGTTCGGCTCTCACCGACACGGCGCCGTCCTGGTTCTGCAGAATCCCCTCGATCAAGAGGTACGGCGCATCCACCACCGCGCGCTTGTGCGACGCGAACACGTCGGGCGTCAGGATCGCGTTGGCGATGCCCGTCTCGTCTTCGAGCGAGAGAAACACAAACCCTTTTGCGGTGCCCGGACGCTGGCGCGTGATCACCGCGCCGGCCACGCGCACACGGCGCCCCGGCCGCCCCTGCGCGAGATCGGAGGCCCGCACCACCCCGCGCGCCGACAGCGTCCGCCGCACCAGCGCCATCGGGTGCGGGCCAATCGTCAGGCCGGTGGTGGCGTAGTCAGCCTCGACGCGTTCGATGAGCGACATGGGGGCGAGTGGAGATGATGGCGAAAAGACGTCGGGTGTCTTTTTTTTGTTGTCCAAGAAAAAAAAGACACCCGACGTCTTTTCGCACTCCTCGTCTCCCAGCAACTCCCCCGCCGGGCGAGCGGCGCGTTCGGCCTGCCACAACGCGGACCGGCGATCGCCGCCCAATGACGCAAGCGCGCCGGATTCGGCCAGCATGCGCAACTCGTCACGGCGCACACCGGTGCGGGCCACAAGATCATCCATCGACGTGAAGCGTATCCCCGGGGCTAAAGCCCCGGGGCTCCGGGGGGAGGTGGACGCGATCTTCTTACCCACGTCAGCGCGCAGGCCCTGCACATACATCAGCCCCAGACGAATCACGCCGTCGTCCTGGATGGCGCAGGGCCAACCGGAGAGCTGCACGTCCACCGGCGCGAAGCGCACGCCGCGACGCTGCGCGTCCTTCACCAGCGTGGCGGGCGCGTAGAATCCCATGGGCTGGTTGTTGAGGAGCGCGGTGTAAAACGCCGTGGGGTAATGCGCTTTCAGATACGCGCTGGCATAGACGATGAGCGCAAAGCTGGCGGCGTGGGATTCCGGAAATCCGTACAGCGCGAATGACGAGATCGACAGCGCGATCTGATCCGCGGCCGCGCCGGTAATCCCGTTCGCCGCCATGCCCGCACGCAGGCGGCCTTCGATCTGCTGCATGCGCCGGGCCGACCGCTTGAACCCCATCGCGCGACGCAGTTCCTCGGCTTCCCCGCCGCTGAAGCCGGCAATGACCATCGCCATGCGCAGCAACTGCTCCTGGAACAGCGGCACGCCCAGCGTGCGCTTGAGCACCGGCTCCAGGCTGGGGTGCGCATACGTCACCGCCTCATCCCCACGCCGCCGCTTGAGATACGGGTGCACCATCTGCCCGACGATGGGGCCGGGGCGGATGAGCGCGACCTCAACGACGATGTCGTAGAAACACGCCGGCTTCAGGCGCGGCAACGTGGCCATCTGCGCGCGCGACTCCACCTGAAACACACCGACGGTGTCCGCGGCCTGCAGCATGCGATAGACCTCGGGATCATCGGGCGGCAGGTGCGCGAGGTCCACGCCGGTCAACAGCACGGCCTCTTCCAGCACGGCCATCATGCCGAGCCCGAGCAGGTCCACCTTCACGATGCCGAGATCCGCGCAGTCGTCTTTGTCCCACTGCACCACGACCCGGCCGGGCATCGAGGCGGGCTCGAGCGGCACCACGTCATCCAGACGGCCCTGGCAGATCACCATGCCGCCCGAGTGCTGCCCCAGGTGGCGCGGCAGATCCTGCATCCGCTGCCACAGCCGCGCGAACTGTGTGTAGACCTCGCGCCCGGTGTCCACGCCGGCGTCTTTCAAGTGCGAGGTGACGGTCTCGTCCGGGTCCACAAACTCGAACCGGCTCATCATCTTCGCAAGTTGATCCACCTCCCCGGCGTCCATGCTCAGCACCTTGCCCACCTCGCGCGCGGCGCTGCGCCCGCGATAGCTGATCACGTTCGCGGTCATCGCCGCGCCCAGCGCGCC
>JANLHE010000176.1 GCA_024653875.1 Acidobacteriota bacterium | reverse complement strand
ATCACGGCCTCGGTGTTCATGCGCGTGGGTGTCGCCGGGCTGCTCCTGAACTTCGTGGCGATTCCCGCGATGACGCTCATCCAGCTCTCCGGCCTGCTGTTGTGCGCCGTGGCGTGGTGGTGGCCCGGTGCCGCGCCGGTGGTGGCGCTCGCGGCGCACGGCGCCACCGCAGCGCTTGTCGGATCCGCGTCCGTGGTGGATGTGGCACCGTGGCTCGCGTGGCGCGTACCGCCCCCGCCGCTCGGGTGGACGCTGGCGTATTACGCGTGTGTGGCCCTCGCGATGTGGTGGCGCCGCCGGCGCGCCGTGACCCGGGCCGCGGTGGCACTGGCCGCCGTCTGCGCCGGCGTGATTGTGTCGTCGCCATGGACATCGTGGCGGCGTCCTCCAGCCGGGTGGCTGCGCGTGACGATGGTGGATGTCGGGCAGGGGGAGGCGATCGTCGTGCAGGCGCCCGATGGGAAGGTGCTGCTGGTGGACGCCGGGGGATCGGCCGGCCGGTTCGACGTCGGCGGCCGCGTGGTCACGCCGGCGCTGTGGGCGCTCGGGGTCCGCCGCCTGGACTGGCTCGCGGTGACCCACGGGGACATCGATCACGTGGGCGGCGCCGGCCGCGTGGCCGAGGACCTGCGCCCGCGTGAAATCTGGGAGGGCGTGTCGGTGCCGCTGCATCCGCCGCTCGTCGCCCTGCGCCGTGCCGCGCAGGATCGGGGCGTGACCTGGCGGCGCCTGCAGGCGGGGCATCAGCTCGAACTGGGTGGCGTGGCGATCGATGTGGTGCATCCGCCGCTGCCGGACTGGGAGCGGCCGCACGTGCGCAATGACGATTCGCTCGTCCTGCGTGTGCGCTTCGGCCGGGTGGAGGTGCTGCTGACCGGCGACGTGGGACCGGAGTTCGAATCCGCCTTCGGCCGGGACGCGGCGTCGCCGCCGATTCGCCTCCTCAAACTGGCCCACCACGGCAGCCGCACGTCCTCGAGCGAATCGTTTCTCGATGCGTACGGGCCGGCCGCGGCGCTGGTGTCTGCCGGCCAGGACAACCTCTTCGGCCATCCGTCACCGGTGGTGCTGGCGCGGCTGCGTCAGCGGGGCGTGACCGTGTTTCGCACCGATCGCGATGGCGCGATCATCATCGAGACCGACGGCCGCGAGGCGCGCGTGCGGACCTGGACCGGGCGGACGCTGCTGGTGCGGGCCGCTGCTTCACGCGTTGCCACGCCGCCTCCATCTCCCCGGTAGTGGCCGCGTGCACCGATGACCCGCGCGTCTCGAGGTCGGCCTCCACGGCGGCAAACCGCGCCGAGAACTTCTCGTTGGCCGCGCGCAGGGCCGCTTCGGGTTCGAGGTTCAGCTTGCGCGCGAGGTTGGCGATGGAGAACAGCAAATCGCCCAGTTCCTCGGCCGCGCGTTCCGGGTTCTCCGCCAGGGCACCGCGCAGCTCGCGCACCTCCTCGTCGATCTTGTCCACGACGCCGGCCGTGTCCGGCCAGTCGAAGCCCACCGCCGCCACGCGCGTACCGATTTCATACGCCCGCAGCAGCGACGGAAGCGCCTTCGGGACCCCTGACAGCAGCCGCTTCTTTGTGCCGGCGTCGTGCTGTTCCGCGGCCTTGAGTTGTTCCCACTGCGTCAGGACGGCCGCCGGTGTCCTGGGCGTGGGCCGCGCCCCGGCGCCCGTGCGGGCGCGCGCCTTGGTGCCGCGCGGCAGCGGCCGCCCCGATGCGGTGAACACGTGCGGGTGGCGCCGGATGAGTTTGGCCGTGATCTTCCGCAGCGCGTCGGCCATGTCAAACCGTCCGGCCTCGGCGGCGATCTGCGCGTGAAAGACCACCTGAAACAGCACGTCGCCCAGTTCCCCCGGCAACGCGTCAAGGTCACCGCGGTCGAGTGCCTCCAGCGCTTCGTACGTCTCTTCCAGCAGGAACGGCCGCAGCGACGCGTGCGTTTGCTTCTT
>JANLHE010000175.1 GCA_024653875.1 Acidobacteriota bacterium | reverse complement strand
ACCGTGTTGCGCATGCGGGAGCCGAGCGTGCCGTCCTGTCCGCCCACGGGAAGCGCGGCGAGGAAGGGGCCGCGCAGCTTCTCGTCCGCCCACGCGTGTTTCAGAAGCGCGACGATGGCGTCGGCGGAGACGTAGTTGTACCGGGAGAGGCCGGAGCCGTCGTACATCACGAACGCGTCGGCGGGAATGCCCCAGGCGGTGAGCGTCTCGGTCGCCACGCGGCGGCCGGCGGTCGTGCTGCCGGCGCGACCGAAGCGCTGGCCCAGCGTCTTCAGGATCGTCTCACCGTAGAAGTTCTGGCTTTCCTTGAGGAAGTACGCGCCCAGCGACGAGAGCGGGAGCGAGCGCCGGGTGGCGATGGTGCGACGAGCGGCCGCCACCGGTGGAGCATCGAGTGCGTCGATGTCCCAGGCTCCGCCGCGCACGGCGATGCCTCGGGCGGCGAGCGCGGTGTTGAAGGCCTCGACGAAGTACTGCGTCGGATTCTCGATCGCCGTCGTGCGCACGAGGGGCGCGCGTCCCATCGCGATCGTGCCGCTCACGGTCAGCACGTGGCTGGCGATCGGCCGCGCGTGCGAGACCGACGTGGCCGCGTCGGCCGCCACCGTGGTGACCTCGGTCTTCACCGTCAGGCCGTGCCCCGCGGGGCTCAGTTCGACTCGCGCGGGCGCGCCCACGGCGGCACCGGGCCACACCCGGATGATGACCAGATTTTCGTTGTAGTTGAGCCCGCTCGACCCGGCCGCATACCCGTCTGAGAGGTAGTCCCACGACCAGCCGGGGCCAATCGTCGAATCGTCAAAGACGTTGTCGTCGCCGATAAGACGGCCATCGACGCGGCGAATTCCCGCGGCCACCAGCGCGTCGGCCCACGCGTCAAACACCGGCGCCGGTCCGAAACTCCGGCCGTCAATCGACGGGTCGCCGCCGCCGACCACGATCAGGTCCCCGGCCAGCGTGCCGTTGGAGACGGTGCCGGCCGCGTCAAGCTTCGTCTCGAACGTGAAATCCCATCCCAGCTTTTCTGCGGCCACCGAGAGCGTCAGCAACTTCATGTTGGACGCCGGCACCACGAGCTTCTCGCTGTTGCGCGTGTAAATCACGCGGCCGTCGGCCACTGACTCCACGCGCACGCCAAACAGCGCGCGGGAGAAGAGGGGGTCGTTGAAGATCCGGTCGAGGGCGAGGCCGGGTTCCTCCGGTTCCACGGGTGCGACGGGCCCGGACGGTGTGTGTGCCTGCGGACCGGTCGCGCAGCCAGCGGCCACGAAGACGAGGGCCGCGAGGACCCGGGACCTCACTTCGCCCCCGTCAGTTCCCTGAACAGTCCCATCGCGCGATCGAAGTCCGCGGTGGAGACCACTGCGGCGCCGGGTTCGCCGGCACGGATTGCCTGCGCCACCGCGCCGGCCTTGCGGAGCGTGACCGTTTCGGTCTGCGGGGCCGCCGCGTCCCCGAACCGCGCGGTCACGGTGATGCTCTCACCGCCGGTCAGGGCCGCGGCCGCGAAGCTCTCCGCGCGCAGGTTCGAGATCGTCATCAGGAGGTCGCTGAACTTGGCTTCATCCACCGCCTTGGCCTCGGGCGCGGTCTGCGACCACGTGTCGGCGGCATTTTCGCCCTCGCCCATTTTCTTCGCGAAGGAGTACGTCTTGCCGCCGAAGGCGATGTCCAGGGCCTGAGCCGTGAACGAGCGGAACGCAAACGCGTCCTTCACGCGGTAGTCATCCGCCGTCTTGAGCAATTCATCGACCAGCGTCTTTTCCACGCTGAACACCAGCGGGCGCGCGAGGTCGCGCGCGAACACGTTGGTGTCGTCGTCGTCGGCGCCGATGGCGAGCTCGGCCCTGGAGGAGCCCGACGCCACCGTGACGACGACCTTCGGCTTGTCCAATCCGAACTCCTTCAGGCGCGCGGCGGCGCCGGAGGCGCTCAGGCGCGTCATCTTCGCCTGGAAGAGGCGATTGACCAGCGCGTCCACTGCGGCGGCGTCCGCATTGGCCGCCAGCGGGGCCGTGAAGCGCCAGTCGCCGCCGGTCTTCGACAGGCTGATGCGCGCCGGCCCCTGGGCCAGCGCCAGCGCGTCCACGCCGTCGAGCGCGAATTTGAGGACGCTCTTCTCGCGCAGGTCGAACGGCGTCTTGTTGAACGTGTCTTCCAGGAAGCCGCCAATCAGGAACACCGCCGGGGCATCGCCCACCTTGGCGTAGAGGTCGCCGCCGGTGGGGGTCTTGTTGCCGATGAGCAGCGTCTTCGCGGCCGGGTCGCCCGCGACCTTGAACGCAATGCGAATCCGCGCCGGCGCCAGCCCGAACGGCTCGAGGGACGCGGGCGTGTCGTCGATGACCTTCACACGCTCAAGGGACTCGATCGACGAGACCAGCGTGCTGACCGCGATGGTGTCGGCCTCGGCGGCTTCCGGAACGACGAGCGCCCACGTGGTGTCCGTGCGCGTCGCCCGGGTGACCTCGGCCGATGCGTTGGTGACCTCCACCTCTTCAATGGCGCCGGTGGCGATGGTGAACACCTTTTCGCGCGCCGCCGTGGCGGTGTCCGCCGCCGGGTCGCGCTTCATCTCGACGAAGTAGATGTACGCGCCCAGGCCCGCGGCCACCACGAGCATCAGCAGGAAGGATCGGCCGCGCCGCATCGCCTATCGCCTCTTCCACCACACGCGCACGCCAACACCGACGAGCGCGAGCGGAATCAGGACCAGCGCCAGCCAGAAGATCCGCTGGCTCTGATCTTCGGTCAGCGAGAGGCGGCTGTCTCCGGGATCACGCGGCCGGATCGCGATCAGGTTTTCCTGTTGTGCCAGCCAGTTCGCCATGTTGAGGAACAGGTCGCCGTTGCCCTGGATGCCCTGGGCGCCGTTGGACCCAAAGTCCGAGTCGCCCACCACCACGAGCCTGGCCTCCGCCTTCGGCGCATCCGGTTCGGCCGGCGCGGGGGCGTTCGCCGCCGCCGCGGTGACGGCCGCGGCGATTGAAATGGGCCCCGTCTTGTCCGTCGCCGGATCCAACTCGGGCTTGCCCGTGGCGAACAGCCCCGCCACATCCGTTTCCGCCCAGCTGCGCGGGCTTGTCTCCACGATTGTCTGCGCGGTCCGGCCGTCGGACCCGCCTTCCACCGGCGTAATCGATCGGCTGAGCGGGAACGCGGTCATCACGCGGAAGTTGCTGGTGATCGGATGGGCCGGGTAGCTCATCGCCAGCGGCACCTCGGGGCCCGCGCCAATCGCCCGGCCCAGGCCGCTCGCGTCAACCACGATGTTGTTGCCGACGTCGACGCCCCAGGTCTTGGCCAGCGCGATGAGATTCGGCACGCTCGCCGACTGCTGGCGATCGATCGGATCGATCATGAGCAGCACGTTGCCGGCGCGGTCCAGGTAGCCCTTGAGCAGCTCGATTTCACCCGGCAGATAGTCGCTGGTCGGACCGGCGATGACCACCAGCGTGGCGTCTTCCGGCACGGCCGCGTCTTGCGCAAGCGCCAGCGCCCCCACCTCGAAGTTGTCCGACTTGAGCGCTTCGGCGATCTGCGAGTAGCCGCGCGGATCCGCGCCGGCCGAATCGCGCTCGCCGTGGCCCTGGACGAAGTACACCTTCTTCGCCTTGCCCTCGATGACTTTGATCAGGGCATTCGTGATGTCCTGCTCGGTGTCCGACGTGGTGCGCTCACGGCGGCCGTCGTACTCAAACACGATGGTGCCGAACTGCTGCACCTCGTAGCGCTGCGCGTCCAGCGGCTGCTTCTCGACGTCGAAGTACTCCACCTGCAGCTGCGGTGAAAGGTACTGGTACTCGGCGAGGCGATCGCGGAACCGCTGCACGTCCTCGGTGGAGTGGAACACTTTCACCTGCACCGGCTGGGTGAGCGACGTCACCACCTTCTTGCTCTGGTCGGAGAGCGAGAACTGCTGCGTGGATGTCAGGTCCCAGCGTTTGTTCTGCCGGTTCGCGATCCAGTTGACGCCGATGAGAATGCCGATGAACACCACCACGGACCCGGCCGCGATGCTGCCGTACCGGACGTTGCGCGCCTGGAACGAGCGCGTGATGTCGCGCCACTGGCCCAGCGTGTAGAGCAGCGTGGCCACGAGGCCCGCAATCGCCAGGCGCTGCGACCACTCCTGCAGTTCCGGCTGTGTGAAGCGAATGACGACCGCCGCGGCGACGAGCGCCACGCCGATCCATCCCAGGAATCCAATCAGTCGTTTCACGGTCAGCCCCTCCACCGTTCAGTGTCCACGGACTTCATGGTGAGGAAGAGTCCGAAGGTGATAAAGCTCAGGTAGTAGATCACGTGTTTGGTGTCGATGACGCCCTTGCTGAAGTCCTCGAAGTGCCACACGATCGACAGGTACTCGAGCACCGCGGCCATCGCCGGACCGGCGCTCTGGCCCAGCCAGCTGATGATCCAGAGCAGCAGGAACACCACGAAGGTGGCCGCGCCGGCCACCACCTGGTTCTTGGTGGTGCTGGAGATGAACAGGCCCACCGAGAGGAAGCAGCCGCCCATCAGCAGCAGCCCCAGGTATCCCGTC
The DNA here is from genome assembly GCA_024653875.1 of Acidobacteriota bacterium. GTDB lineage: Bacteria > Acidobacteriota > Vicinamibacteria > Vicinamibacterales > SCN-69-37 > SYFT01. The sequence continues at coordinate 5,631 of JANLHE010000175.1, read as the reverse complement.
ACGACCGGCCGCCACTCGGGCGTGCCGAACGCGAACAGGATGCCGACGTACACCATCGTCACGGCCAGCAGCGCGGCGTAGAAGCCGATGGCGCCGAGGAACTTGCCGAGGATGATCTGCAGGTCGGACACCGGCGAGGTCAGCAGCAGCTCGATGGTGCCGGAGCGCTTTTCTTCCGCGTAGGCCCGCATGGTGATCATCGGGAGGAGGAAGAGGTTGATGAGCGCCACGTTCTGCAGCAGCGGCCGGATCATGAACTGGTTGATGTTGATCGGCCCGCCGCCCATCTGCGACTGCATGCTCTGTTGCACGAAGTACGTCAGGTGCGCCATGAAGAAGTAGCCGAACAGCAGGGCGTAGAGGCCCATGACCACCCAGCCCATCGGGGACACGAAGAAGCCGCGCATTTCCTTGCCGGCGATGGTGAAGGCATTACGCATGGGGCTGCTCACTTTCCGGGGGCGGCGCGTTGTTCCCGCTTTCATCGGTCGTCAGCTGGAGGAAGATGTCCTCGAGGCTCAGGCGCAGGGGCCGCATTTCCAGCAGGCCCCAGCCGCGGTCCACCACCAGCCGCGCCACGTCGCGACGGACATCGCGGTCGGCGTCGGCCGCCACCTCGAAGCCCACCATCTGTTCATGGCGATCGAGTTCCACCACGCGCCGCACGCCGTCAAGACCCGACAGCACCGGGGCCGCATCGGCGCCGGCGGCATCCACCTGCACGTACAGCGTGGCGGAACCTTTCAGCTGGCGCGTCAGGTTGTCCGGGGTGTCCACGGCCACCACGCGCCCCTTGTTGATGATGACCACGCGCTGGCACGTCTGCGACACCTCGGGGAGGATGTGCGTGCTGAGCACCACGGTGTGGCTGCCCGCCAGGCTGCGAATGAGCGCGCGGGTCTCGATGATCTGCTTGGGGTCGAGGCCGGCGGTCGGCTCGTCGAGGATCAGGACCTCGGGGTCGTGAATCAGCGCCTGCGCCAGGCCCACGCGCTGTCTGTACCCCTTCGACAGCTTGGAACAATGGCGGTTCGCCATGTCCGCGATGTGGGTCTTGGCCATCACCGCGTCGACGCGCGACGTGCGCTCGGCCTTGCCGACCGACGCGGGCAGCTTCAGCTTGCCCACGAACGTCAGGTACTCGCGCACCGTCATGTCGGGATAGAGCGGGGGCGTTTCCGGCAGGTACCCCGTGCTCCGCTTCGCGGCGATGGGATCGGCGAACACGTCGTGCCCCGCCACGGTGGCGGACCCCTCCGTGGCCGGCATGTAGCCCGTCAGCACGCGCATGGTGGTGGTCTTGCCCGCGCCGTTCGGGCCGAGGAACCCCAGGATTTCGCCCGTCTCCGCCCGGAAGCTCACGTCGTCCACCGCGGTAAAAGGCCCGTAGCGTTTGGTGAGGTGTTGAACCTCGATCACAGTCGGCACTCCTCGGTCATGTTGGTCAGTGGCGATGGCAGGGCCATCGCGGATAAGGCTAGACAGTGGATCGTAGTCGGAGAGGCGCCTGCGTTCAACCTGCGAGAGGCGGACCGGCGGTTGACATGTGAACGCTTGCTCATATATCAATGGGTCATGGACGCCGCCTGCGCACACCCCCACCCTTCCGATCCTGCCGTTCTCGAGCGTGTCCGGCCCAAGCTCCTGACCGGTTCCGCGCTGCAGGCCGTGGCGGAGGTCTTCAAGCTGCTGGGGGACCCCACGCGCGTGCGGCTGCTTGACGCGTTGTCCCACGGCGAGCGGTGTGTCTGCGACCTGGCGGCGCTGGCGGACCTGTCCGAGAGCGCGGTGTCCCACCAGTTGCGGCTGCTGCGCACGGCGCGGCTGGTGCGCGTCCGCCGGACCGGGCGGATGGCGTTCTATTCGCTGGACGACCACCACGTGATTGGGTTGCTTCACGACACCCGCAGGCACGTCGAGGAACCGTCGCAGGCAAAGAAGGCCCGTCGTGAGTGACGCCTGTTGCGGAGGGAGCGCCTGCGCCGCGCCGGTGCCCGCGGCGCCGTCCCGGCGTCCCGCCCTGATGATGCTGGGGGCGGGCGTGTCGATTGTCCTCGGCGCCGGGCTCGGCTGGCTGGGGCAGGAGACCTGGGCGCTGCTGCCGTACGCGCTGGCCGTCGCGCTGTCAGCCGGTGAACCTGCGCGGGCGGCCTGGCGGTCGGTGCAACGCCGCGTGATGGACATCCACGTCCTGATGATGATTGCGGTCGCCGGGGCGCTCATCCTCGGCGAGTGGTTCGAGGCCGCCACGGTCATCTGGCTCTTCGGCGTGTCCGAGTGGCTCGAAGCGCGGACGATGGCCCGGGCCCGGCGCGCCATTCGCGACCTGATGACGCTGGCGCCCAGCGAGGCGCTGGCGCGGCGCGGCGGCGACGTGGTGACCCTGCCGGTGGAGCAGCTGGTGATCGGCGACGTGGTGCTGGTGCGTCCAGGTGAGCGCGTGCCGGCGGATGGCCACGTGCGCTCGGGCGAGTCCGCGGTGAACCAGGCGCCTGTCACCGGCGAGTCTTTTCCGGTGGAGAAGGGCGCCGGCGACCAGGTGTTTGCCGGCAGCATCAACGGCAACGGCGCCTTGGACGTCGAGGTGACGCGACTGGCGCAGGACAGCACCATCGCCCGCATCATCCACCAGGTGGAAGTGGCGCAGGCCCAGCGCGCCCCCACGCAGACGATGGTCGATCGGTTTGCGCGCCGGTACACGCCCGCCGTCGTGGGCCTGGCCGTGCTGCTCGCGGTCGTGCCGCCCGTCATCGGCGCCGTCGAGGCGCTGGCGTGGTCGGGCGGCGACTGGGGCACGTGGGCGTATCGCGCGCTGGTGCTGCTGGTGGTGGCGTGCCCGTGCGCGCTCGTGATTTCCACGCCCGTCACGGTCGTGTCCGCGCTGACCGTGGCCGCGCGGGCGGGCGTGCTGATCAAGGGCGGCGCGCACCTGGAGCGGCTCGCCGCGGTGCGCTGCGTGGCCTTCGACAAGACCGGGACGCTGACCGACGGCCATGTCTCGGTGACCGACGTGCTGGGGGTCAACGGCGCGACCGCGCACGACGTGCTCGCCGTGGCCGCCTCGCTCGAGGCGCGCTCGGAACACCCGATCGGCCGCGCCATCGTGGGCCGCGCGCGTGACGCGGGACTCGACGTGGTCGCCGGCGAACGGTTTCGCGCGTTGCCCGGCCTGGGCGCGGAGGCGCTCGTGGCGGCATCGACCGCCGTGATTGGGAGCCACCGCTTCTTCGAATCGCAGCAGTTGTGCACGGACGCGGTGCACGCGCGCATGGCGGAGATCGAAGCGGGCGGCGGCACGCCCGTGTTTGTCGGGCAGGCCGGCGCGGCGCTGGGGGTGATCGGCCTGGCCGCGCGCATGCGCGATGGCAGCGGCGACGTGGTGCGCGCCCTGCGCCAGGCCGGTGTGGAGCACGTCGTGCTGCTGACCGGTGACACGCGGCGTTCCGCGGAGAGCATCCGGCTGGCGTCGGGTGTGGACGAGGTCTACGCCGATCTGATGCCGGCCGACAAGGTGACGCTGGTGGAGATGCTGCGCCGCGAGCACGGCACCGTGGCGATGGTGGGCGACGGCGTGAACGATGCGCCCGCGCTGGCGACGGCGGATGTGGGCATCGCGATGGGCGTGGCCGGCACCGACGTCGCGCTCGAGACGGCCGACGTCGCCCTGATGGCCGATGACCTCGCGCAGTTGCCGTTCGCCCTGCGTCTGGGGCGCGCCACGGTCCGCACCATCCGCGCGAACGTCGCGATTGCGCTCGGCCTGAAGCTGGCGTTCGTGCTCCTGGCCGCCGCGGGCATGGCCACGCTGTGGATGGCGGTGCTCGCCGACACCGGGGCGTCGTTGCTGGTGGTGGCGAATGGCTTGCGCGGGACGGGTCTGCTAACCGGTCAGCGCATCAATCGCCTGCTGGTCGGCCGCTGACACCCGTTCGAACTGGACGCCCATGCCGACCTTGCGGTCGGCCCACACTACGCGCCCGCGCGCTTCCAGATCGGCCGCCGACGCCGGGAGACGGAACTTCAACTCCACCACGGTGCCCGGTGTGAGCGGGCTCAGCGTCCGGATGGCCATGCCGCCCCGGCCCAGGTTCAGCGTCACGGCGGTCGCGATGGTCTGGCCGGCGCGATAGGACACCGGCACGCCGATCGTCAGCCGCGGCGTGAGCCGCCGGTCGAAGCTGGCGGGGAACAGATGGGGAGCCAGCGCCGGCAGAATCTGCGCGGTGGTGGCGTGTTCGTTGATGTACCCGGCAATGGGCACCGCCAGCAGGGCCCGGGCGTCCGCCGCCGATCGCACCGTCCCCGCAAACGCCAGCACCGGCCGGGGATGGCCGCCGCCGCTGCTCCGCAGCGCGCGCGCCCACGTCACGGGGTCTTCATGCAAACCCAGATCCACCAGCGCCAGACTGATCGGATGCGTCCCATCCTGCGCCGCGGTGACCGCCGCATCCGCCGTCTCCGCCGTGACGTAGGCATGGCGCGCGTCCGCCAGCGCGGCGGCAAACCGGTCCCGCACGCCGGAATCCCTGTGTGCGATCAAAATGATCTTGTGCGACATTATAATCGCCGTCTGAGTCGGAGGAGAGTGTATGGCGACCTGCCCTGAATGCGACATCGAAATCGAGATTGACGAAACGGACCTCGAAGAAATGGAAGTGGGAGATCCGTGGGTCTGCGAGGGCTGCGCCAGCAACCTCCGTCTCGCCGCGCTCGATCCCCTCGAGTTCGACGTTGACGATGAAGACGAGGACGAGGACGAAGACGAAGAGAAAGAGGGCGTCGAAGACGCCGAGAGCGACGACCCCGACTCCGACGACGACGACGAGGACGACGGAGACGACTGGGACGAATAGCCCCGTCTGCCTGGGGCCCCTTCAGTTCCTGCGCGCGATGCAGAGGAGCGACGTGCCGATGGGCAGGTTCACGGCGCGCAGCAGGCGCGCCTCGGCGGCCAGGGCCAGGTTGAACACGGCGTTGACCTGCGCGGCCGGCACCCGCAGATCCGCGTCCGAGGCCTGGGTCACGCGCCCCGACCAGCGATCGAAGGTGCGCACCGCCAGCGTGATTGGAAACGTGACGCAGTTTGTGTAGGACATCCGCTCCACGCGGAAGCCTGCGGTCTCAAGCCGCTCGCGCAGGCGGGTCCGGGTGTATCGCCGGACTTCCATCGTCAGCGTCGAGTGCGCGCCGCGCAGGACGTCGAGCGCGGCGACGTTGACCAGGATCAGGCCGCCGGGGCGGAGGATGCGCGCCATCTCGGCCAGCGCCGCGCGTTCCACGTCATCGGGCAGGCAATACAGCACGTCAAACGATGTGACGAGGTCGACCGATGCCGTGGCGATGGGCAGCGACGCCACCGTGCCCTGCACCATGCGTCGACCGTGCGCGCGCGCGACCGTGAGACCGGACCGGGACAGCTCCACGCCCACGGCCTCGCCGTACTCGCGCAACCAGTCCAGGTTGCGGCCGGTGCCGGCCCCGCAATCCACGATGCGGGCCGGGGGATGGCCGTCGAGGGCGGCGTCGAGCATGATCTTCGCCGACCGGCGCAGGCCCTTGAACCAGAAGTGATCGTTCTCGGCCCTGGCCGTGGCCTGCAGCATCGCGTCCATGTGCGCTCATTGTAGGGGC
>JANLHE010000173.1 GCA_024653875.1 Acidobacteriota bacterium | reverse complement strand
CAGAACGGCGCGACGGTCCTGATGTACGAAGGCGCGCCCGACTGGCCGTCGAAGGATCGCTTCTGGGAGATGGTCGAGCGCCACGGCGTGACGATCTTCTACACCGCGCCCACCGCCATTCGCGCGTTCATGAAGTGGGGCACGGAGTGGCCCGCCAAGCGCGACCTGTCGTCGCTGCGGCTGCTCGGGTCGGTGGGCGAGCCCATCAACCCCGAAGCGTGGATGTGGTACCACGAGCATATTGGCGGCGGGCGATGCCCGGTCATCGACACGTGGTGGCAGACAGAGACCGGGCACATTCTCATCACGCCGCTGCCCGGGCTCACGCCGCTCAAACCCGGATCGGCCACCAAACCGTTTCCGGGGATCAGCGCGGAAATCCGGACCGGGGCCGGCGTGCCGGTGACGGAGGGCGGCGGGCTGCTCGCGCTGACCAAACCCTGGCCCGGCATGTTGCGGGGCATCTACGGCGACCCGGAACGGTTCGTCCAGCAATACTTCTCCCGCTGGGACGATGGCGTGTACTTCACGGGTGATGGCGCCCGCGTGGACGCGCAGGGCGATTACTGGCTGCTGGGGCGAGTCGACGACGTGCTGAACGTGGCCGGGCATCGCATCGGCACGGCGGAAGTCGAGAGCGCTCTGGTGGACCACCCGTCGGTGGCGGAGGCCGCGGTGGTCGGGCGGTCCCATGACATCAAGGGGCAGTCGATTGCCGCGTTCGTGACGCTCAAGGAGGGGGCGGCCGCCGGCGCCGGGCTCTCCGACGAACTCAAGGAACATGTGGTGAGGAAGATCGGGGCGATCGCCCGGCCGGACCAGATCCTGTTCGCCGCGGACCTGCCCAAGACACGATCCGGCAAGATCATGCGGCGCCTGCTGCGGGACATCGCGGAAGGCAAGGCCCTGGGCGACACGACCACGCTGGCCGACCCCAACGTGGTGCGCCGGCTCAAGGACGAATACGAGTCCACGGAATCCTGAGGGGTGAACGCGCCTCGTCCCGATAGCGTATAGGCTTGAGTCATGGCAGCAATGATCGAGACCAACGACCTGTGGAAGACCTACGTCATGGGCGCCGAGGAGATTCACGCGCTCCGGGGGGTCTCGATTCAGATCGAACGCGGCGAATACGTCGCGATCATGGGGCCCAGCGGCTCAGGCAAGTCCACGCTGATGAACCTGATTGGCTGCCTGGACACGCCGTCCAGGGGCAGCTACCTGCTCAACGGCAAACAGGTCAGCGAGATGAACGACGACGAGCTGGCCCGCATCCGGAACGAGGAAATCGGTTTCGTGTTCCAGACGTTCAACCTGTTGCCGCGCGCCACGGCCCTGCACAACGTCGAGCTGCCGTTGATCTACGCGGGTGTGACCGCCAAGACCCGGGTTGAACGGGCCAGCCAGGCCCTCGACAAGGTCGAACTTGGCGACCGAAAGACCCACCGGCCGAACCAGCTCTCGGGCGGCCAGCGGCAGCGCGTCGCGATTGCCCGGGCCCTGGTGAACAACCCGTCGATCCTGCTCGCGGACGAGCCCACCGGCAACCTGGACTCCAAGACCGGCGTGGAAATCATGAGCCTGTTTGCCCGCCTGCACGAGGCCGGGAACACGATCGTGCTGGTGACCCACGAGCCGGAAGTGGCCGTCCATGCCCATCGGGCCATCCACATCCGCGACGGCCAGGTCGAAAAAGACGTCCGCCGGGCGGCCTGACCGCCCGTCCAGCCGCGTTTTTCGGCCAGAATTCCCGACAATTTTCGCGCCTAGCCGCCCTGCAGCCACAGGTTTGTACCTCTGGAAATAATATTTTCACCAAAGGAATACATGTTGACCTTGGGGACTTACAATAATGGTTATGTGTGCGATTGACATATGACACAAGCGACACTGATGGTGTATTCTCACACCATACTAGAGGCCACAGGACGTGGATGCGCACAAGTTTGTCGACGTTCATGA
>JANLHE010000170.1 GCA_024653875.1 Acidobacteriota bacterium | reverse complement strand
CGACTCGCCGATGCCGAGATTCGGGAAGTAGTCGGACGTGCGGCCGCCGTCGTACGAGACGTTCACGCCCCCATCGCTGCCCAGCATGAGTCGCTGTTCATCACGCGGATCCCACCACATGCTCCGGAAGTCGCCAAACACGCCCCGGAAGAAGTTGCTGTCCCAAGTCTTGCCGCCATCGCGCGAGATGTACATCGCGTCGCTCGTGACGATGACGGTCTGGTCGTTGTGGGGATTGATGCGGACCTGATTGAACGAGTACGGCGCCTTCCCGCCGGCGACGTTGACCCCCGTCACGCTCCGCCACGTCCGGCCCGCGTCATCGGTGCGATACAGCTGGTTGCCGATGATGCCGCTGGCCAGCGGGCTGATGGCGCTGACTTCTCCGGTCGCCGCACCCGCCGCGGGGTTCTGGTTTTCAAGCAGCGCATACAGGATGCGGGGATTGCGTTGATAGATGTCCAGGCCGATGCGCCCGATTTTCCCGGTGGGGAGGCCGCCGGCGAGGCGCGTCCACTTCGTGCCGCCGTCCTCGGTCTTGTAGATCCCGCTTTCAGGACCGCTTTCGATGATCTGCCACGGCTTGCGATCCTTCTCGTACATCGCGGCGTAGAGCACCGACGGCGCCTGCCGGTTGATCACGAGATCAATCGCCGCCACGCCGTCGTTGATATAGAGCACCTTGCTCCACGTCCGGCCGCCGTCCATCGTCCTGAACACGCCGCGTTCTTCGTTGCGCGAGAACAGGTGGCCGATCGCCGCCACATAGACGATGTCCGGGTTGCCCGGGTGGATGACGATGCGCGCGATGTGGTGCGAGTCAGGCAGTCCCATGAACTGCCAGGTGGCGCCCGCGTCGAGCGACTTGAACACGCCCTTGCCCGAGTACGAGGACCGCGCCGCGTCCTGCGCGCCCGTGCCCATCCAGACCACGTTGGGGTTGGAGGGCGCGATGGTGACGGCGCCGACCGCGGCGGCGTCCACGCTGTCGGAGACCGCGTTCCACGTGATGCCGTTGTTCGTGGTTTTCCAGAGGCCGCCGCTCCGGGTGGCCGCGTAGATCGTGTAGAGCTGGTCGCGTCCGGCCGTCTCCGGCACCGCGATCTCGGTGACCCAGGCCGACGACCTGAATGGCCCGATGTTGCGGAACGTCAGGGCGTTGGCGATCGCGTCCAGCGACGTGGGCGCCTGCGCCTGCACGAACGCCCGTGGGGCGCCAACCGCCAAGGAGAACATGGCCACACCAGCCACCAGCAGGGACACACGACGGTACATAAAGGAACCTCCGGACGCGGTATCGTATACCCATGGTCACGCTGGCGGCGCTCCGCGAGAACCCGGCCCTTCTGAAGCTCGACCTGTACTGCAAAGGGGCGCAGCTGGACGAGTCGTGTTTCGACGGTGAGGGCACCGGGCGGGGCCTGATGCGCACGCGCGCGGGTCTTGGATCGGGCCTCGAGGTGGTGCTGCCAGGCGGCCTGTGGACGAACGTGCCGGTGCTCGAGGCGTTTGCGCACCGGTCGCCGTACTCGATTGTGCGCGATGGCGTCTCCCTGCGGCTGGATCTCAATGGCGAGCGGGTCACCACGCTGGCCTTGTCGCCGCGGCCCAGGTGGTACGACCTGAAAACGAGCTCAGGGAAGCCGATGACGCGCGTGGGCACGCTGCAGGGCACGTACCTGGGCGTGTATCCCGCCAAGGTCTGTGACTACTGGGTCGCCGAGCCGTCCAAGACCAATTGCCACTTCTGTTCGGTCGGCCTCAATCTGGGCGTGGACGATGCGTCGGAGAAGTCGGTGGAGGAAGTACTGGAAGTGGTGCTGGCCGCGCGGGCGGAGTCGGGCATCACCTACGTGGACTTCAACACCGGGCACTACGCTGGCGATACCTATCTCGACATCCTGGAGCCGTACCTGCGGCGGATCAAGGCGGAGACGGGTCTGCTGATTGGCGTGCAGACGCCGCCCCATCACGACCTGTCGCGCTACGACCGCCTCCGGGCCATGGGCGTCAACCGGGTGTCGTTCTGTTTCGAGATCTTCGATCGCGAGCGCTTCCGCGAGGTCTGCCCGGGCAAGGACGCGCAGTATGGACTGGACCGCTACCTCGACGCGATCCGGTACTGCGCGCTGCTCGGACGGAGCGGCCCGGCGTCGGAGCCCTGGGTCACCAACGGCGAAATCATCGCGGGGCTGGAATCGCCGGAGTCGTCCATCGAGGCGATCAACTGGATTACCCGCGCCGGTGCCATTCCCACCGTGTGCGTCTTCCGGCCCCTGCGCGGCACGGACTACGAAGACCGCGAGCCGCCGGACACCGAGGCGATGATTCCCGTGTTCCGGCGTCTGTATGAGGCGTGCATGGACGCCGGCCTGCCCATCGGCTGCGCGCCCAACGTGCACGTGTCCCTGGTGATGCTGCCCGAAGAGTGCGCGGCGCTCTCACCGCACCAGTTCCGGTGGCACAGCATGAAGCTGGCGGTCATGAAGCGCGTGTTCGCCGCGCGCTTCGCGCGCCGGATGCGCGCGATTGACGCCGCCTGAATGTCCCGCGCCCTTCTGTTGCTGCTCATCGGTGTTCCCGTCGCGGTCCCGGCCGCGCCGCAACCGGCGGCCGGCGCGTGGGAGCTCGTGGTGCTGGGCCGGGCGCAGGATGCCGGGATCCCGCAGCTTGGGTGCAGCCAGGCGGCGTGCGTGGACCGCCGGTCGGGGAAGTTGCCGCCGGAGCGCGTGGCCAGCCTCGGCCTGCGCCACACCGGCACCGGGCGCGCGTTCCTGTTCGACGCGACACCCGACCTGCCGTCGCAACTGCACTCACTGACGGGTGGCCGATCCCCCGACGGTATCTTCCTGACGCATGGGCACATCGGCCACTACACGGGCTTGATGTACCTCGGCCGGGAGTCCGTGAACAGCTCCAGGGTCCCGGTGTATGGCACGGCGCGGATGACGGCATTTCTTACCGCCAATGGCCCGTGGAGCCAGCTGGTCGGGCTTGGCAACATCACCCTGAACGCGATTCCGCCAGACCGGGCGATCGATCTGGGCGAGGGCGCGCGGGTGACGCCGTTTCTGGTGCCGCACCGCGACGAGTTCACGGACACGGTCGGGTACCTGATCGAAGGTCCCGGCAAGAGGGCGCTGTTCATTCCGGATATCGATCAGTGGTCGAAGTGGGACCGCGACATTCGCGCGCTGGCCGAAACCGTGGACTACGCCTTCCTGGACGGCACGTTTGCCTCAGCCGCCGAAATCCCCGGCCGCGCCATTGCCGACATTCCGCACCCGATGATGAGCGATACACGCGCGCGCCTGAAGGGCGCGCGCGCGCAGCTGTGGTTCCTCCATCTCAACCACACCAACCCGGAGCTGGGCGGGAAGGATGTCGTTACGGATGGACGCCGGTTCGGGATGTGATCGCGCCCGACTGTTCATCAGGGATCGCAAAGAGATTCTCGGACCTGGTCGTCCAGGCACCCAGCCCGTCCTGCAACTCGACGAAGCGGCCGGCCTCCCAGCAATAGAACCTGTACCTCCGCGTCCGGAAGAAGTCGGTCACGAACTGGCGCGAATCGGTCTTGACCTCGGTGAGCACGACCGGGCGGCAGCGGTCGATGGTGTCTCCAGCCCCGATTAGCACATCGCGCTCATGTCCCTCGACATCGATCTTGAGGACGGACACGTTGCCGAACTGAAAGCTGTCGAGTGTCCTGACCTGCACCGGCACGGTCCGCTGCTCACGCGCGGCGCCGAACGCCGCGGCCTCGATCGTGCCCCAGCCATGCAGCTCAAACCCGCGCGCCGTCACGGGCACGTGCAGATCGGCCTGCCGCGCCGAGGAGGACAGGGCCAGCTCGTGAACGCGGACATTCCCGGCGCCGTACTGACGCAGCTGGTGCGCCATGACCGGGTTCGGTTCGAACGCCTCGACCGTTCCGAACCACTGCGCGAACTTGTAGGAATACAGTCCCTCGTTGGCGCCCACGTCGATGGCCGTCTGGTTCGGGCCGCTCCAGCGCCGCAGCTGTTCCAGTTCGTGGAACCATTGCCTGGCGCCGGGACCCGTCCTGAGGCGATACCGCAAGAAGGTGAGCGGGAGTCGCCACGGCGGGGGCGTCATCCGCAGCAGCCGGCTTTGGAGCCCCTGTGTGACGCGCCTGAGGGTTGCGGTCATGACCCTGGAATTATGGTGCGGGGGCAGCCCGGCTGGCGAGTTCCCGCATGCACTAGAATG
>JANLHE010000168.1 GCA_024653875.1 Acidobacteriota bacterium | reverse complement strand
CGCGCGGTGCGATAATCCGCGGCATGCGCAGAACCGTCTTCGCTCTCACCCTGGTCGTGGCCTGCCTGCTGCCGGCGACGGCGTCCGCCACGTGGTCCGTGATTGCGGTGGACCTGGCCACCCGGCGCGTGGTCATTGCCTCCGCCACCTGCGTCAATCAGAACGACCAGTTCCTGATGGGCGTACAGGCCGTGGTCGTGCCCGGCCTTGGCGTGGCGGCATGCCAGGCCAGCGTGGACGGCACGCATCAGAACCAGATGCTGGTGTTCCGCGAACTGCAGAAGGGCACGGACCCAAAACAGATTATCGAGATGCTCAGCCTGGATCCGGCGTTCCAGGGGCGCCAGTTCGGCATCCTTGATCTGAAAGGTCGCAGCGCCGGGCATTCCGGGCTGACCAACGGTTACGTGTCACAGGATGTGCAGGGACGCGTGCCGGGCACGGAGATCTACTACTCGATTCAGGGCAACATCCTGCGCCCGGGCCTGGTCGTGCCGAATGCGGAAGCCGCGTTCCTCGCGGCAAAGGGCGCCTTGACCGATCGTGTCATGGCGGCGATGGACGCCGCCGACGGATCGGGCGGGGACAGCCGGTGCTCGTGCCCGCCGTGGCCGACCGACGGTTCTCGGCCGGCCAACATGTGCGACGGCAAGACCGCCCACGTGGCGTACATCCTGATGTCGGAGCCGGGCGACACCAACGGCGACTCCCACAACAACGGCAAGTACTCGATGTACCTCACTGTCTCGCAGCCCGGAGAGAACCGTGGCCCCGGCGCGATTCGCGACGGAGAGAATCTCAATCCGGTGAAGACACTGCGCGCGCGCTACGATGCGTGGCGCAGGACCCAGCCGGCCACCTTCAAGTAGGCAACGCCAGGGAGACTCACATGCGCATCACTCGACTCACCCTCGCGCTGTCACTCGCGGTCCTCGCCGTGGCGTTCGTGTCGGCGCAGGCGCCACGGACGCCGGCGCCTGCGGGCGGCCAGCGCGGCCGCGGCCGCGGCGCCGTGCAGATCATGACGCTCACCGCTCCGTGGGCGCCCGGCGCCGAGATCCCGCTCAAGCACACACAGGCCGGCGACGAGGTCTCTCCCGCTCTCTCCTGGGACAACCCGCCTGACGGCACCGTCAGCTTCGCGCTCGTCGTCCGCGACGTCTCCGCACCGGCCGGCCAGGGGACTGACGACGTGCTGCACTGGATGGTGTGGAACATCCCCGCGGCCGCGCGCGCGTTGCCGGAGGGCGTGCCGCAGGGTCCGGTGCTGTCAGACGGTTCGCGCCAGATCAGCGTGACCGGCCCCAACTACCGCGGTCCCGCCGCGCCGGCATCAGGACCGGCACACGTCTACGTGTTCGAGCTCTATGCGCTCGATGCGATGCTCGGCGTTCCGGCGCTCGGGCCGGCAGCGGCCACCGTGCCGCAGACACGGGCGGCCGTCGTCGCCGCGATGGCCGGCCACGTGCGCGGCAAGGCCGCGACCGCGGGAGTGTTCAGGCGACGGTAATGGGTACGGAGGCCCCGGGCTTCAGCCCGGGGCGTGCGGCACGGGCTAAAGCCCGTGCCCTCCGTACGGTCGCGTTTTCCCTGTTGCCTTTATTTGATCAGAAACAACCGATCCTGGCGCTTGAACGCCCAGCGCACCTTGCCGTCGGCGCCGATGATCACGTCCTCTTCCTGCGCCATGCGCACCGGCTGGCCGCCCCACTCGGGCACGGGCGTCGTGGCTTGCAGCTCGATCGAATACCACATCGACGGAATGACCTTCGCGTCACCGCGGCCGGGCACGCCGTCCTGGTAGTCCCACAATCCAATCAACGGGCCGGCGCCGTGACCGTTCACCCCGATCGGATGTGAATACATCGTCCCGTTGACGCCGCGGGCCGTCATGCCTTCAAGCACGGACTTGAGGATCTCGTTGCCGGTGCGGCCGGGACGAAGCTCGGTGATCGAGATGTCCTGCATGATGTTCGCGTTGGCCAGCGCCTTCTTCAGTCCCTCAGGCGCATCAGCCTCGCCGGCCTTCAGCACGTACGCGTTGTGCTGCGTGTCGGTGTTGAGCCGCGCCACCGTGATGCCCACGTCGCAATGCAGCACGTCGCCGCGCTGGATCACCGGGTCGGCGCCCAGTTGTTCGCTGGTCACGCCCTGCCGCTGCACGGACACGCTGGGCTGGAACCACGTGCCCATGCCCTGATCGTTGACCCGCTGGCGCCACCACCAGACGAGGTCGCTCGTCCTGGTCTGGCCCGGCACAATCACCGCTGCCGAGAACATCGTCTGTGTCAGCTGCCAGACATGGGCGCTCATCTTCTCGAAGAACACTTCCTCGTCCGGCAACCGCGACGCGATGAGCTGCAGCGGAAGGTCCTCCGCGTTCTTGAATTTGGACGTCCACGCCGCGCCCAGCGCCGCGGTCATACCCTGCAGTTCCCCGCTCGACAGCCCGTCCGTGAACGCAAACACGGTGGAGCGGTTGATGCCGATGACGCGCGGCTGCCGCTCTTCGATGACCGTCTTGAGCAGCTGCCACTGTTCGTCACCCCAGAGCTCCGCCTGGCGTCCACCGACCGCGGCCACGACCGGCTTGGTGGACGTGCGAGTCTGGAACACGCCCCCCTGCGAGGTGCCGCCCAGCGCGATACGTTCGACACAGGTGGCGGTGACCGCCGACTTGGCGGCGGCGCACGTGTCAAAGAAGACGTAGATGGTCCGGCGCCGTGCGGCGAACGTCTCCGGCGCCACGATCGACCAGAACACGGGGTCCTCGTTGTATTCGCGCATCGGCACCACCCACATGTCGATGCCGTGCGTGCGCATCAACGCCGGCAGGAACGTGTCGAGGCGTTGCTTCAGCCATGCCTGCTGCAGGACGGCCTGATCGCGCAGCGTGCCGAACGGCCGATCGACCGTGGGTAGCGCATTCGGGGCCAGTTGCTGCGCCTGCAGCACCGGCACCATCAGGATAGTCGCAACCAAAGAACACACGACGCGACGAATCAGGGACCACGACATGGAGCGCTCCTTCGCCAGGATTATAGGGCCGGCAGGGGTTACAATCGCGCCGTGCTTCCCATGGCCTCCAAGCTGCGCGTCGCCTACCGGAAGGTTGACGACGTCACCGTGCTGGACCTGACGGGCGAAATCACGCTCGATGACGGCGACCTGGTGTTGCGCCGCTACATCCACGCGCTACTGGAACAAGGCCGGAAGAAGATCCTCCTGAACCTGGCCGGGATCACCGCGATGGACAGCGCCGGCGTCGGCATGCTCGCCGCCAAACTCAAGACCGTCCGCGAACAGCACGGCGACCTGAAGCTGCTGCACCTGACCACGCGGAGCTCCCGTATCCTCGGCATGATGAAGATCCTCACGATCTTCGAGTCATTCGATGACGAAGCCCTCGCGGTGAAGAGCTTCGACTTCAACGCCTGGGAATAGCGGCGCCCTTTATCGCCGCGGGCGGCTCGACCTTTGACCACCACTGCGGGCCGAGCGGCTTCTGCCGCGGGTATGTCTCGTTGAGCGTGGCTGCGTCGTACAACCGGCCGTTCTTCATGACCTGCGAAATCTTCGCGGTGTTCTTGAGATCGTCGAGCGGGTTCGCGTCCAGCACGAGCAGGTCCGCCATCTTGCCGGCTTCCAGTGAACCGATGTCCTTGCCCAGGCCAATGGAGTCCGCGCTTTCAATGGTCGCGACCCGGAGGGCGTCGTGGGCCTTCATCCCGCCGGCCGCCATCATCCACAGCTCCCAGTGCGCGCCGATGCCCTGCACCTCGCCATGGGATCCCAGGCCGGCCTTGGCGCCGCCTTCCACCCACTTGCGCAACTGCTGCGCGTGCAGGGGAAACACGTACTGATCCGCGCGGTTGAAGTCCGTGCGCTTCCATTTGTCGATTTCTTCGTGCGGCGTGAAGGTCCGCACGCGCGGGTCCGCGTCCAGATCGGTGTTCGTCAGGTAGTACTGCCGGCCTGTCGGTCCACCGTAGCTCACGATCATCGTGGGCGTGTACGTGAGACCGCTCGCCGCGCCGAGTTTCACCACATCGTCATAAAACGGGCTGATGGGCAGCGAGTGCTCGAGGCCGGCATACCCGTCCTGCATCAGCGTGAGGTTCATCGTGAAGTTCGATCCGCCCTCGGTCGTCGGCGTCAGACCCAGTTCCCTCGCGGCCATGATCACCCACTGCCGCACCTTGCGGTCACCCGCCATGTACTGCTTGATGGTCTTGGTGTTGTAGTGATCCGAATAGCGCCGCAGCACATCACGCGCGTCTTCAAGGCTCCTGATATTGTCCTGCGCAAAGATGCCGGGGCCCGTCGAATACAGACGCGGGCCAATCAGCTGGCCCGTGTCCATCAGATCCTGATACGTCAGCGCATCCTCAGACGACGTCTGCGGATCGCGCTGGGTGGTGACGCCAAACGCGAGCTGCGCCAGGAACTGCGAGACCTGCGTGCGATGCACGCCCCAGGCCACCCACGTGTGCGCGTGCACGTCGACCAACCCGGGCATCACCGTCTTGCCTCTGAGGTCGCGGACCGTGGCGCCGGCGGGAATCGCCACTTTCCCGGACGGGCCGATCGCGGTAATCCGGTTATCCGTGATCACGACGTCGCCGCGCGTGATGACCTCCGCGCCCTTCATCGTGATCAACCGCGCGTTGCGCAGCGCGATCACGCCCGTGGGTTTGTCCTTGTCGACGACGATCTC
>JANLHE010000166.1 GCA_024653875.1 Acidobacteriota bacterium | reverse complement strand
CCGGGATCTTCTCGCCGTCAAACGTGAAACTGTAGGTGCCCCAGGTCTCGTCGGTCAGTGCCCAGCCGATGTAGGCGGCCCCGCGCACGAACCCCGTGCTCTTGGTCAACTCGGCGCCATCCAGACGGAGGCCGACGCCGTCGAACGTCAGCCGGCTCGTCATGGACTCGAACGGCTCTTCCCAGGCGCTGCCGGGCGACACACGCAACAACCCGAAGCCCTCGGGGCCTTCGTAGCGGCCGTACAAACGCAGGTCGGCGAACGCCGTCCCCACCACCGGCCAGTCATCCAGTTCGAACGCATGGCGGAAGTCTTCAAGCGGCCAACTCTCCACGGTGATGCGCGCGTCGAATTCCTCGCCACCGTCGGCACGCGGATACCCCAGCGAGTACTTGCCGTTGGCCACCATGCGCGCGGGCGCGTCGCCGATCACGCTGTTGGTCACGGTGACGTAGCTGTTCTCGATCGAGAGATCGCCGCGCGCCTTCCCCCACACCACGTCCCAGGAGCGGATGCCATCGCCCTCGAAGTGCCCGACGATCAGCGGACGGGCGAACCACCTGGTCATCGTGCCGTCGAACACACCGCGTCCGCCGACCTCCACCGCGCCGGTCTTCGAACCGAACGCCGTCAGCACGGCCGCCAGCAACCGGTCGGTCGCCTGCCAGTCCGTGCTCACCACGCGAAACGGCATGTTGACGTTGTCACGCCATCCCGTGGCGCCACGGAACGTCAGGTAGGTTTCGTCGGTGGCCGCCCATCCATCGCTGACCTCGATCCGATCCGGCGTCAGCCGGTAGGTCACGGTGCCGCCGACGGCCACGGGCCCCAGCGGCCGGTCCCTGATGAAGGGGCTCTCCTTGGGCGCGTACACGGCCAGGCTCGGCAATTGCGCGGCGGCCAACGGGCGTCCATCCTCCGCCGCCGCCCGGATTTCACCGTCGCCGCTCATCTCCGCGAACCTGCCGCTCGGCCACGTCATCGCCTGCCACCCGTCGGCGCGGCTCGCAAGTTCCAGGCCCTGCCATCCCATCGTCCGGCCAAACGCCGCCAGGTCGACCTGCTCGTAGCTCGCGAGGAGGTCGGCAACCGTGCGGCCGGGGCCGCGAGTGTCGAGCACGTACGCGAGGCGCATGTGGCCGCCGTAAAACGCGCTCCGGTTTCCCGTCACCTCGAGGCGATTCGGCATCCACACGACGCGGCCGGACAGGTCGGGAA
Organism: Acidobacteriota bacterium; assembly: GCA_024653875.1. GTDB lineage: Bacteria > Acidobacteriota > Vicinamibacteria > Vicinamibacterales > SCN-69-37 > SYFT01. The sequence continues at coordinate 911 of JANLHE010000166.1, read as the reverse complement.
ACTCCAGGCCGCTGACGGTCAGCCGCGGCGTCGTGAAGCCGCCATGCACCTCGTAACCGCCGTTGCGGTACCGGTGGAACTGGCCGGTGAAGCGCCCCTGGCCGGCGGCGGTGAAGTGCTGGCCGAAGAAGAAGATCTCCTTCAACGGCGCCGTGTCAAACGCGCTTTCGATGTCGAAGTCCTGCACCGGCCACTGATCCAGGTTCATGACGCCGCTCGCGTGCGTGCGCATCCCGTCGGCCAGCAGATCCAGGCCCTCGACCCGCAGGAGCGGACCGTCAAACATCAGTCGCGCCGCGAACGTGTCCAGGCGCATCGTCTCGTACGCCAGGATGTTGATCTCGCCGCCGCGCACGTTGATCGTGGCCACATACCGGTCGAGGCTGGGCGCCCACACGAAGTTCGCCGCCACCGTGTCGAACGTCACATCCCAGGGCTGGGCGTGGTCGATGAAGCGAAAGTGACCGTCGCGTCCCCAGACGTGCTCGACGGTCGTCGTGTTGAACCACCTGGGCCCCGGCTCGCGCGGCCTGGGCTTGAGCTTCGGCACGCTGTCCTTGTTCCCCGGAAAACTCTCGATCGTCGATTCCCACCCGTCCATCTCCACTTCGATGATGAGCTGGCGGCGGAACATCGCCCACCACGGCACCGACACCGTGATGCGGTCGGCCTTGAGAAACGGCGCGGCGTCTGGGGTGAGGCCCTCGATGAGGACGTCTTCGAAGACGAAGCGGCCGGGGCGCAGGAGGGCTGTGATGCGGCCGATGTGCATCGGCCGTTCGAGGTACTGCGTGGCTTCCCGTTCGGCGCGCTCCCGCAGGTACGGGCCAAGGTCCACGCTGAACAGGGAGACGAGCAGGGCGGCGCTGACCGCGGCCAGCACCAATAACGTGCGCCGCGACCACCGCGCC
>JANLHE010000164.1 GCA_024653875.1 Acidobacteriota bacterium | reverse complement strand
CGGCGTGCGCGGCGCGGAGGACGGAGCCGCGGGCGTCTGGTGCGCCTTGCTCCAGAGGTATTCCTCGTAAGTGCCCGGGTAGACTTCCACGCCCTGATGGCCGACGGCGATGATCTTGGTGGCCAGCCGATCGACGAAGTAGCGATCGTGCGAGACGAAGATCAGGGTGCCGCCAAAATCGGCGAGCGCGTCGAGCAGCACGTCCTTTGAGTCGAGGTCGAGGTGGTTGGTCGGCTCGTCGAGCAGCAGCGTGTTCGCCGGTTTCAGCAACATGCGCGCCACGGCCAGCCGCGTGCGTTCGCCGCCGGAAAGCACGCCTGCCTTCTTGTAGATGTCGTCGCCGGCGAAGAGAAATCCGCCCAGGATATTCCGGATCATCGGCACCATGCCGACGGGCGAGTCGGACTCCAGCGTCTGATACACGGTCCTGGCGGGGTCGAGCCGGTTCGCCTCGTCCTGCGCGAAGTACTGCATGACGACCTGATGGCCTTCGCGCCGCGACCCGGTGTCCGGGGCTTCGGCGCCCGACAACATGCGCATCAGCGTGGACTTGCCCGCGCCGTTTGGCGCCACCAGGGCGATCCGGTCGCCGCGTTCGATGTGCAGGTTGAGGTGATCAAACACGACCAGATCGCCATACGCCTTGCGCACGTCGGTCAGTTCCAGCACGACCCGGCCGCTCCTGGGGCACTTGGGGAACGTGAAGTGGACGCGCTTGCGCTCGGGCGGCACTTCGATCAGGGCGATCTTGTCGAGCATCTTGATGCGGCTCTGCACCTGCGCGGCCTTGGTGGCCTGATACCGGAACCGATCGATGAAGGCGCGCAGGCGCGCGATCTCGTCGTCCTGTTCCTGCTTGGCCTTGCGGAGGCGATCCATCCGCGCGTCGTATTCGATGAGATACGCCGAGTACGTGCCCACGTAGTCGGTGATCGTGCGCAGGGACAGGTCCGCAATCTTCGTGACGACCGCATCCAGGAAATACCGGTCGTGCGACACGAGGATCACGGGATGGGGATACGCGATCAGGTACGACTCAAGCCAGTTGCGCGCGTCGAGATCGAGATGGTTCGTCGGTTCATCGAGCAGCAGGAGGCTGGGGCGGCCCAGCAGGAGCTTGGCCAGCGCGATGCGCATCTGCCAGCCGCCCGAGAACGCCTCGGCGGGTTTGGTGACGTCGGCTCGCGCGAAGCCAAGGCCGTCCAGCACCTGGGTGACGCGCAGGTCGATGCTGTGGCCTTCCTCGCGCCGGAAGAACTCGGTGAGGTCGTGGTACCGGATCAGCAGGGGCTCGTGTTCGCCGTCCGGCAGGGCCGGATCGGCCAGCGCGTGTTCGATGCGCGCGATCTCCTCGCGGGCATCGAGCAGCGGCCTGAACGCCTGGGACACCTCATCCACCAGCGTGCGGCCGGCGTGCGCGAGCCCGTCCTGCGGGAGGTACCCCACCGTGAGGCCGATGGGCCGGATGATGGTGCCGCTGTCGGGCTCATCGAGTCCGGCCAGCATGCGCAGCAGCGTGGTCTTGCCGGCGCCGTTGGGGCCGCACAATCCGACGCGGTCGCCGTCCGAGACCTGCCAGCTCACGCGGTCGAGCAGGACCCGTTCGCCGAAGCGCTTGGTGAGTTCGGAAAGCTGGATCAAAACCGCGGATCAGGCGTCGGTCGCCGGCACCGGCTCGCCCAGCGCGCGCGCCGTCGCCGCCAGAATGCGCGGCAGGCGGAACGGTTTCGTGAGGTACCCCGCCACGCCGAGGTTGATCGCTTCGATCGCGCTGGCCTCGGTGGAGTAGCCCGTGATGATGATGACCGGCAGGTCCGGCATGATGCGCCTGGCCTCGCGGATGACGGACAAGCCGTCCATGCCGGGCATCTTCAGGTCGGTGATGAGCAGGTCGTATTCGGCGGCGCGCAGGCGCTCGATCGCGGAGGCGCCATCGGGTGCGGCATCCACGTCGTAGTCGGCCATCGTGAGGGTCTTGGCCAGCAGATCGCGCACGGCCTGTTCGTCGTCCACCACGAGGATGCGCGGCCGTTCGCCGCCGCCGTCCTTCGCGTCACCGGCCCGCGGCGCCTGGCGGCTGGAGTCGAGCCAGGCATCGATGTCCCGCTTGCGGAACCGCCACTGGCGGCCCACCCTGACGGCCGGGATCTTGCCCGCTTTGATGAGCCGGTAGACCGTTCGCAGGTTGACCTGCAAATAGTCCAACACCTCTTCGGTGGTCAGGAAGTGGTCATCGTTCATGGAAATCTACTGGCTGGAGACGTGGGGGGCGCCGGCCCAGCGTCTTCGGAGTGTAACACTGGGCGCCAGACAGACAGTAGCGACAATCTGGTGGAATCTGGTGGCTATACTGAAGCCATCCAGGCCCGGTACAGACTCTTGGCCCCCCGGGGCCGTCCAAAGGGCTGAGCGGGGCCAGAAGGGTTCACGCCGGTCACGCCGGATGGATGAAAGACGGGGGATCGGGCCCGGTTCCCCGGGGACTTGAAGTGCCGATGACGTCAGACGAAGAGTTGGTCGCGCGCGCGACCGCCGGAGATCAGGACGCCTTCAGCCAGCTGGTCACCCGCTGGGAGCGGCCGATCTATGCCCTGGCCTATCGCACCCTGGGCCGGGAAGAGGAAGCACGCGACGTGGTGCAGGACGCGTTCCTGCGGGCCTACCGCGGACTGAAAGGGTTCAAGGGCGAAGCCAAGTTCTCCTCGTGGCTGTATCGCATCACGCTCAACCTCTGCCGCGACTGGATGCGCAAGGAACGCCGGGCGCCGGTGGCGCAGGTCCCCGAGGGCACGGACCCGATCGACCTGGCGGATCAGCAGGCGGCGCCAACCGAGTCGGTGGAGGATTTGGTGGCCCGCCGCGAGATGTCCGCGGCGGTGCAGCGCGCCATGGCGGACCTGCCCGAAGAGCAGCGCACCGCCATCATGTTGAAGGAGTATCACGGCCTCACGTTCCAGGAGATTGCCGAGATGCTGGATTGTCCCCTGAGCACGGTGAAAACCCGGTTGTATCAGGGACTGACGGTGCTGCGACGGAGACTGGAGCGGCAGCAAGCCGAAGCCGCCAGTCTGCGGCGCGCCCACTGGGAAGGTACGACGTTGTGAGCGACGCCATGGCTCAGAGGAACAGACCGATGTGTGAACACCGTGACCGCGTGCTGGACTATCTCTACGACGAGGCCCCGCCCGCCGATCGGCGGGAGATCGAGCGGCATCTGGATGGATGTGACATCTGTCGCGATGACGTGCAGGCCTTCCGCCGCGTGCGTCAGGACCTGCTCGCCTGGGGCGTGCCGGAACAGGCGTCCGTGTGGACGCCGTTCGCGCCGGCGCCGGTGGTGCCGTGGCATCGGCAGGTGCCCGCGTGGGCGATGGCCGCCGCCGCGAGCGTGATGTTCGTGGTGGGAGCGGCGGGCGGGTTTGCCGCGTCGGTGCTGGGCGACAACGGCCGCGGCGTGGCGACGGCCCAGGCCGCCGGGCCGGCGCCGGCCGCGGTGCCCGTCAACGCGCCGGCGGTCGATCCGGGCGTGGTCAGTTCGCTGGTGCGCCAGGAATTGAGCGCCGCCGGATTCAACGCGCTTCGCGAGGCGACCCCGGTGTCGGTCACGAACCCGATGCCCGCGCGACTGGACCTGAACGCCGAGCGCCGGTTGCTCGCCAGCGCCGAGGCGTTTGTGGGCGCCAGCGAGCAGCGGCAGTGGCTCAAGATCAGCCACTACCTGACGGTCGTGGCCAATGAGCAGGATCTTGAGCGGCGTCGCGACGGGGAAAGTCTGACGCATCTCGCGCGGGAGGTGCTCGTGCTTCGCGAGGCCGTTAACGGGTTGCTCGCCGCGCAGCAGTCGAGGGTGCAGTAATGACACGTAAACAGGTTCAAGTCGTGGTGGTTGGCCTGGCGCTGGCGTCGGCAACCGTGGCGGCGCAGCAGGCGGCAAGCCCGCAGACACCCGGCGTCTCGCCCGAGGTGCAGATTCAGCAGCGGCGTTTTCGGCTCCAGGTGATGGAAGGCGTGCTCGAGAACGCCGTGCGCCAGAGCGCGCAGGAACTGGCGACGCGCGCGCAGGAGGAAATGCCCATCGGCATGCTGCTGATGGGGCGTCCACGGGCCAAGGGCTTCCCGCTGGAGCATTACGGCCTCGTGTTCGACGTGGAGATTCCGCAGATTCGCGAAAGTTACGTGTTGCGGAGCCAGATGGCGCGGCCAAACGCGCCCGGGTCGCAGGTGGGCAACCAGACCGTGGCCGGCCGCGGCGCCACGCCCCCGGTGCGCGGCACGGGCGCGGGTCCGGACGACGCGAGGCTGCTGGCGCTTGCGGCAGACCCGTTCCTCGCGGATCCGAATCAGTTCTACCGCGACCTGGTGAAGGGCCGGCTGGTCGACGCGATGCTCGATTACTCGCGGTCGTTGCAGGTCGGTGACAACGAGTGGCTCTCGGTGGTGGCGCGCGGTGAGGAAGACCCGATTCCGACCGGCCTCTACGATGACTCGCAGACGCTGATCCTGCGAATCAAGGGATCGGATCTCGCGCTGTTCTTCGATGGAAAGATCACGCGGGACGAGGCGAAGAAGCGGGTCGTCGAGTCGCAGTTCTGATCTACAATCGGCGACATGTCCCGCCGATTGATTGCCCTTCGCGCGGCTGTGCTGCTGGCCGCTTTCGCCGTGGCCGGCTGCGAGTCGGTGGATCTGACGACCGCCGTTCAGATCGCCGACGTCTCGTCCGGCTACTATGACAACGGCCTCACGCCGGCCGGCCTCAACCACCTCGTCCCCAGCCTGACGTTCACCATTCGCAACGCCTCCGACGAGGAGCTGTCGTCGATAGACATGGTCGTCATGTTCTGGGCGACGGGTGACGATACGGAGCAGGACGAGGTTGTCGTCAAGGTCATCGGCGGCAGCGGCCTCGCCCCCGGTGCCAGCACCGAGCCGGTCGTGATCCGGTCGAAGATTGGCTACACGCTGGAGCAGCCGCGCTCCGAGCTCTTCAGCCACCGGATGTTCCGCGACTGGACCGCGAAGCTCTTCGTCAAGCGCGGGGGCAAGATCGTGCCTGCCGGCGAGTACCCGATCGAGCGGCGCGTGCTGCTCGCCACGCCAACGGACCCGGCGGGCCGGTGACCGAACCGGCGCTTGAACGCCGCCTCGGACCTTTCGACGCGGCGGCCATCATCCTGTCGAACGTCATCGGGGGCGGCATCTTCTTCGTGCCGATTCTGGTGGCGGGACTCGTGCCCACGGCCGGCGCCATGCTCGGCGTCTGGCTGATTGGCGGAGTCCTGGCATTTGCCGGCGCCATGGCCTACGCCGAACTGGCCGCGCTTCGGCCGAAGGCCGGAGGCGAGTACGTCTACTTGCGCGAGGCGTTCGGCCCCCCCGCGGCGTTCCTGACCGGATGGACCTCGTTTGTCGCCGGGTTTTCCGGCGCGATTGCGGCCAGCGCGGTCCTGCTGGCCGACTACATCGGACGGTTCATTCCTGCCGCCGCCGACCGCACGCCGCTCCTGGTGCTGCCGCTGCCGGTGGTGCCCTTGACCGTCACGCCACAGGCGCTGGTCGCGCTGGCCGCGATCGCGGCGTTGTCGTTCATTCACATGCGCGGGCTGGAGCCCGGCCGGCTGGTGCACAACTTCCTGGCGGGCCTCAAGGTCTCGGGCATCCTGATCTTCATCGCCCTGGGCCTCTCGCTGGGGTCCGGTTCGTTCGGGCACCTGTCGAGCAGCAATGCCGTCGTCACGCCGGCCACCGGGTGGCTGCTGGCGCTCATTCCGGTGATGTTCAGTTATTCGGGCTGGAACGCCGCGGCCTACGTCGCTGAGGAAATCCGGAATCCCGGACGCAACGTGCCGATTGCGCTGGGCCTGGGCACGGCGGCGGTGGTCCTGATCTATCTCGCGCTCAACGTGCTCTACCTCTACGCGATGCCACTCGCCGACATCGCCGCCGTGCAGAACGGCCGGTTGACCGACATGGTCGCGGAACGGCTCTTTGGTTTTGTGGCCGGGAATCTGCTCGCCATCTTCACGATTGTCAGCATCGCGGCAAGCATCAGCGCCATGGTGCTGGCGGGTCCACGGGTGTACTTCGCCATGGCGAGAGACGGCGCGTTTCTGCCCTCGGTGGCGCAGGTGCATCCCCGTTACCGCACGCCGGCGCGCGCGATCTGGGCGCAGGCGGCCTGGAGCGCCGTGCTGGTGCTGTCCTCCACGCTGTCCGAGCTGGTGGACTACACCGGGTTTGCCATCGTGCTCTTCTCGGGAGTGGCCGTTGCCGCCCTGTTCGTCCTGCGGCATCGTCATCCCACGGCCGAGCGGCCGTTCAAGGCGTGGGGATATCCGTATGCGCCGGCGATTTTCGTGCTGGCCTCCGCGGCGATGTTGATCCATCGCCTCTGGACCGAAACGCAGCCCACCCTCTACGGACTGATCATCATCGCGGCTGGGATTCCGCTCTACTACCTGTTCGCGAGAAAGGGGACGGGAGTGAAATCACTCCCGTCCCCTTAACTCCGGCGCAGCAGCACCACCAGGGTGGCCAGGCCGAGCGTTCCGTCACTGGCCGCGAACAGCAGGTAGGACGCCGGTGATCCGTTGTACAGGTAGTCCCACAGGAACACCGCGGCACCGGCGCCCTTCAGGAGCGGGCCGAATATCCAGAGATAGGCGCGGTGCCGTGCGGGGTCACGCAGCGGCTGGAGATAGCCGAGGCCGACACACACAAGGAAGATGCCGGTGAGCGTCACGAAGAGGCGCGGTTCGGGCACCACCACGCCGAAGAGAGACGCGAAGCGGTCGGTCGCCACGAGCAGCGCAAGGCCGATCGCGAGGTCGTAAACGAGCGAGATGCCCGCGACGACCGACTGCTGGCGCTCGATGGTCACGCCCTATTTGACAACTTTTTTCAACGACCCGCGCACGGTAATGGTCTTGCCCTCGTCGAGCACGATCTCCGGGACAAACGTCTCGTAGCCGTCGGCCTTGATCTCCACCAGGTGCGTGCCCAGCGTGAGCTTGAGGTGGCCCGTCAGGCCGTCGAAGTCGTCCACGACGCCCACGAGCGTGCCGTCCACGAAGACCCTGGCATGCGCCGGCGAGACGCGCAGCCGCACCGAACCCGTCGCCTCGGACTCGTCCTCCTCGGTGCTGCCGCCGCCGCCACCACCGCCGCCGTAGGCGTCACACATCCAGTAGCCCGCGCTGTAGCAGAACGGATCGTAGGGGTTGTACCAGTAGCCGTACCGCCACAGCGAGTACCGCGAACTGCCATACCGCCACGGGTCATAGCTGACGTACCCGTATCCGAAACCGGCGTTGTACCAGGGATACCAGCGGCCCCACGGGCTGAACGGATTCCCCGGGTAATAGAAGCCGACGTTTCCGTATCCGTAGGAACCGGCCGGACGCTCCTTCGCAATGCCCGTCTGCGGCTGCGAGCCGCGTGACCGCGAGCCGTAGGTCGATCTCGAGGCCGCGCTGCCCGAGCCGTCCGGGGCGCCCGACGACACACGCGACGTGCGTGACGAGGCCGGCGAGGTATTCGTGCTGGATCCCGAGCCAGACGTGGACCGGCCGCCCACGCTGGAGCCGCTTCGCGACGAAGCCGAGCCGGACCGGCTGCCCGAGGCAGTCGGCGTTCGCGACCCGGACCGTGGCGGGGGCGGGGGCTGGACACGGGACTCCGACCCGCCGCCCGACGAGGTCGTCGACGAACCCGACGAACCTGAGGAACCCGAGGAACTTGAGGAACCCGAGGAACCTGATGAGCCCGACGTCGTCGGGCGGGGAATCGCCTGTGCGGCCAGCGCGGCGGGGGCCGCCAGGGCCGTCGCCGCGGCCGTGGCGATGGCCCTGGCGGCCCCCGCCGCGCTGGCCGCACAGGCGATTCCCCGCCCGACGACGTCGGGCTCATCAGGTTCCTCGG
>JANLHE010000163.1 GCA_024653875.1 Acidobacteriota bacterium | reverse complement strand
GTCGTCGGGCTCTTCTGAACGGACCCCAGGACTTCAGGACCCCCGGACCCCAGGACCGCGTTACAGTTCTTTGAGTTCGTCGAGCCAGTCCGTGAGTTTGTCGCCCCGGTCCTCGGTCTTCGGGCCGTGGGTCCTGGTGTCCTCGACCCACTTGAGCGCCGTGGCCAGTGACGTCAGCAACGCCTGGCGCGTGAACGGCTTCACCAGATACGCGAGCACCCCGGCCTGCATGGACACGTTGGGGGGGACGGAACTGACGCCGGTCGCCAGAATGACCGCGGCCATCGGGTAGGTCCGGCGCAACTGCGCCGTGAGCCAGAGTCCATCCTTGCCCGGCATCTGGATGTCACAGAAGATGACGTCGCACGGCGTCTGGATCATGACGTCCAGGGCCGTCGGCGCGTCTTCCGCTTCGCACAGTTCGTGGCCGGAATCCTCGAGCTGCCGGAGCATCAGCTCCCTCACCCGCGGTTCGTCGTCGACTATCAGTAATTTCGCCATTCAGCGTGTCCCACCGTCCCTGTAGCTTACCACCGGCTCAGTAGGCGTTCAGCCGGTGATAGATGAGACGGGGTGTTTCCGCCCGGCGGTGGTAGAAGGCCGTGAGGTTCGACAGGGCCATGATCGTCCACGGTGCCACCGGTGACGTGCCGTTCTTGGTGAAGACGAGGCCGTCGGCCAGGTAGACGGCGACGTGAAAGAGGTCGCCGTCCTCGTCCAGGAGCGCCACGATATCGCCCAGCTGATAGCCGTGTTCAACCACGTAGTAGTTCGTGCGCAGCGCCGTCAGCGCGGTGTTCACATCCAGGAACTTGTCGTCGGGTATCTGGCTGAAGAAGTTCAGCGAACTCCAGAGGCAGTTGACCAGCAGCGGCCGGTTCAGATCCTCGGTCGTGATCTTCGGATAGCGGTACAGATAGTTGCGCGCGAACGCCGGCAACAGGTGGACGATGTCGACGCCGTCGGCGCCGCCAGGTTCGGCGACCGACTCCAGCAGCGGCCGAATGTCCGTCCGGCGTCCGCCCAGGCCCCAGTACTCCGCCAGGCCGCTGACGTCGGAGATGCCGTCGACCGCGAGCTCGACCAGCAGGGTCGAACCGCGCAGCAGGGTCTTGGCCAGCCGCTGCATCTCTTCGGGACCCGCGACCTCGGCGCGGATGGACTCGACGTCCGCGAAGTGCAGGAACGGACCGTCCCGGTAGAGCAGCGGTTCGATGAGCGCGCGGGTCCGCGGGGACATCAGGCTTCCACCCAGCCACTCTTCGGCCGTTGCGCCGAGGAACCGGAACGACTGCGCCTGATCGAAGTTCAGCGGCGTCTTCGACAACCGCGCGTAGATTCTGGCGCGCGCGTCACGGGACAGGGCGCGGACGACCGCGGGTGGCGGCAGGATGACGGTGCCTTGAATGCCCGCCTCCGCGCGCGCGGCCTGCCGCAGCTGTGCCACCTGCTCCGGTGACGCGCCGGCAGCCGCGAGGAAGGCGCCCACGTCTTCGAGCGGGACGCCGGGGAACGCCCATGCCGGGGGTTCATTCCGGCCCCAGTCGGCTGACACATACTCCAGCGGCGGGGAAATGACGATCGGCGTCAGCGTCAGGCGGCCCCAGGGCCCGTCGCCCGCCCGCCGTTCGGCGCCCGTGGGCGGACCGGCGGGCGCCTCCGCCTCGCCGGTGCCGGTGCGCAGCTGATAGACCGCGGCGACGACCAGCCAGGGCACCACGAGCAGGATGGCGAGTCCCGCCAGCCACGCGCGTGGCACCGTGACCGCGCCGTTGTTCGAAGAAGGGGAAGCAGGCTTCGCCATATCTGAGTTCCCATCCTATTTGAAACGGTCCCCGCTTGATGAGACTCTACTGGCCATGCGTATGGTGCCGGATCCGCCGTTGTTTCCGGTGCTGCACGAAGACTCGGACCTGCTGGTGATCAACAAGCC
>JANLHE010000162.1 GCA_024653875.1 Acidobacteriota bacterium | reverse complement strand
CCCGGCGCCCGGGCCATCTACGTGCCCTTCGCGCCTACGGAAGGTTCGAGTGAGAGTCCCGATGGGGCGCGGCGGCGGACGGCGGATGCCGCCGCGGATCCCTGGGACGGCCGGATCAGCCGTGAAGCGCACTTGCGCAATTTGCTGAAGGCCCGTGCGCCCGGCCTGGAGGTGAAGGACCTGTCGCCTCTGCTCAACACGATGCGCGAGATCAAGAGTCCGGCGGAGATCGCGCTCATCACACGCGCCACGAAGATCGGCGGCGAGGCGATCATCGAGAGCATGCGCAGCACCGTGCCAGGTTTGGCCGAGTACGAAATCGACGCGCTCGCGCAGTTCATCTTCGTGCGGCACGGCGCGCAGGGCGAGGCCTATCGCGACATCGTGGCCAGCGGCCCGGCCGCGATGAACGCGCACCATCGCGCCGGCGAAAAGGTCATGGCGGCCGGTGAACTGGTGCTGATGGACTACTGCCCCGATCTGGGTTACTACCGCTGTGACGTGACGCGCCAGTGGCCGGTCGACGGCACGTTTCGTCCGGACCAGCGTGACCTGTACGGCTTTTACCTTGGCGCCTACGAAGCGGTGCTGCACTCGATCAAGCCCGGCGTGACATCGCAGCAGGTGCTGCAAGCCGGGGTGCCGAAGATGGACGCGCTGCTGGCGGCGGCGACGTTCTCGAAGCCCGTCTACGCCGCGGCGGCACGACAGGCCGTCGAGCGGTATCGCACCTCCGCCGCGCGTGGCGGAGGCCTGGGCCACGCGGTCGGCATGGCGACGCATGACTTTGGCGGGGGCACCGGCCTGATGCGGCCGGGCATGGTGTTCACGATCGAGCCGGCGCTGACGGTCCCCGAGGAGCAGATCTACATCCGCCTCGAAGACATGATCGTCATCACGGAGACGGGCGCCACCATTCTCTCGGACTTCGTGCCGCGCGGCATCGCCGCGGTGGAGAAGACGATTGCCGCTCCCGGGCTGCTTCAGCAGTACGGACGCATCCGCTAGGCCAACGCCGGACCCCAGGACCCCAGGACCCCCGGACCTCAGGACCCCCTGTGTCCCACCCTGTCCCACCCTCCTCGTAGCCTGTGGACATGGAGGATCATATGCAGCGATTTCACGGAACGGCCGCCCGGCAGTTGGTGCTACTGCCCGACGCACCCCGGGCACCGCGCCCTGCGCGTCCGGTTGTGCCGGCCACGTCCAGGTTGCGCCTGATGCAGAAGGACGTGTACGCGGAACTGGCCCGCCGCCGGCGCCACGCGCAGATCGCGGCACGCCGCTGGGTGGAAAACGGAGGCCCCGGGCTTTAGCCCGGGGCAAGCGGCACGGGCTGAAGCCCGTGCCCTCCAGGACTCAGAACTACCTTCTGAACACGATGCCTATGGCCGCGGGCATGAACGTGCGCGAGCCGGTGTTGTTCAGGTATTCAATCCTGTCGGCCCGCAGGTCGTCGTCCTGGCGAGGCAGCTTCTGGGTCCAGCGGATGCCGGCTTCCACGTAGACGCCCACGAACCCGCGTTCCCAGGTGGCGCCGAAGATGATGGCGGCGGTGGGAACGGTCGCCGCGTCGTAGAGCCGCAGGTTGCCCAGGTCGCTGTCCTCGGTGCCGCCGGTCAGGCTGGCG
>JANLHE010000161.1 GCA_024653875.1 Acidobacteriota bacterium | reverse complement strand
CCCGAGGCGATTCAACAGTTCGACCAGGGGGTCGAGCGGCTCCGCGAGGGCAGCTATGCCGGAGCGCAGTCGGCGCTCGTCGAGGCCGTGCGCATCAGCCCTGACTACATTCAGGCGCACCTGCGACTGGCCGAGGCCAAGGCGGAACTGGATGACGACCTGGGTGCGCAGGAAGCGTTGCTGCGCGTCAATGCGTTGCTGCCGGCGAACGCGAGGTTGCCCCGTGAGGACCAACTGCGTCTGGACGCGGTGCGGTCATTCGTGCTGCGCGACCACGAGCGGGCGATCGATGCCTATCGGCAGCTGGCCGATCGGGCGCCCGGCGTCGCCAGTCGCTGGCTGGATGTGGGGCGGGCCGAAGACGGCGCCGGCCGCCGGGTGGCCGCGATGGAGCACTACCAGCTGGCCGTGACACTTGACGGCCAATACGCGGCCGCCCACCAGCGCCTCGGCGCGCTGCAGTCACAGGGTGGTCAGCGCCCGGCCGCGATCGCGTCGCTCGAGGAGGCCATCAGGCTGCATCGCATTGACGCGAATGTCGAGGGAGAGGCCGAGGCGACGTTGCGGAAGGCGGCGGTCCATGAGGCCCTGCGCGAGCACGACGCCGCGCGGCGCGCGCTGGCCCGCGTGGCGGAACTCGCGGTCGACGCCCGTTACGTGTCCCTGCGGTTGCGGGCCGAGTTCGCGCGCGCGCGCCTGGCGAGGGCCGAGGGCCGGCTCGAGGAAGCGGAAGCCCTGTCGCGGGCAGGACTGGACGAGGCCGTACGGGCGCGCATGCTGACGATCGCGTCCAGCGGCGTGCTCGATCTGGCGACGGCGCTCATGGTGGCCGAACGTTTCGGCGACGCCGATGTCCAGTTCAACCTCGCGATCGCACTGGCTACGGAGCAAAAGGCCGAGCGCGCGGAGATGCAGGCGCGACTGCAGCAGGCATCGATGAGACTCGGGCAGTCACGCTACGCCGACGTGATCGCCATGGTGGATGTACCGCTGCGTTTCTTCGCGGAACGCCGGTACGTCCGCAACGAAGCCGAAGCGAAGAGCGTGCTCGCCCGCGCCCACGAAGGCCTGGAACACTACGACGTCGCGCACCAGTTCGCCAGCGAGGTACTCACCCTCGCCACGTCGATCGACGACCAGGTGCTGACGGGCATGTCCCTGGACAATCTCGCCGGACAAGCCGAGCGGCTCGGCCAGTTGCCCGAGGCCCACTCCCTTCGTGAACGTCTCGAGACGATCAACCGCGACAACAAGGACCACACCAACCTGGCCTATGACCTCGTCAATCGCGCGGAGCTGTTGATTCGGCTGGGCCGGGGCGAGGACGCCGAACTGTTGCTGGCCGAGGTGGATCGGGCCATCGCCGCCCGCCACGCGGCATACAGCGGCCGGAGCCGGCGGGTGGCGCTGATGCGCGCCCTGCGCGCCTCCATTGAAGGGCGCTTCGGCGACGCCGAGCGGTTCGCGCGCATGGCCGCCGATCCCGGTGCGGAATCGGTCGACAATACCGCGTTGTTCGGGCGCGTGCTCGCGGAACACGCCCGGGCGCACCTGGGGACCAGTCGCGCGGCGGTGGAGACCATCGCCAGTTGGCCAGGCGAGGCCCCGACGCCGGCCCTGGGCCGCGAGCTGACCTACTGGACCGCCCGGGCACTGCTGGCGCGCCGGAGCCCGACTCTGGCGTTGAAGCTCAGTGAATCCGCCTGGGCCGCCGCCCCGGCTCGGGCCAACCTGGAACTCCGGTGGCGTCTGGCGGCGCTGGCCGCCCAGGCGGCGACATCTGCGACAGACGCCGCGGTCGGTGTTACCATGCGCGCGTCCGCGCGTGATGACCTGCGCACCCTGCTTGGGCAATGGTCCGGACCCGGCGTCACATACATCAACCGACCTGACTTGGCGGCGTTACGAAAGGATCTCAAATGATGAGGCTACTCGCCCTCGTGTTGCTGCTCGGCACCATCCTGTCACCGGCCTGCGTGTCTCGAGATGGGGACCGCCCCCCCATCATCGTCAGCAGCGGCTCCGTCCTTGTGCAAACCGCTGCGGAATGGACCCGTGACGGTGACAACCGCTTCAAGCAGAAGATCGCCAAAGGCAAGAGCGTGAAGAGCTTCTCGGCCAGCACCGGCGCCTGCGTGGTTGACGGCGAGAAGCTCCTGGTGACCTACGGGACGAACACCATCACTCTGGAACCGAAGCGATCAGGCTGGTTTGGCGCACGTGACGCCCAGGTTGATTTCCCGGCCGGAGCCGTGGTGGACGACTCGGTGCCTCGAATCCTCACGGTCACGACCGGCGACGCCCTCGTGAGCGTTGCGAATGACGAGGGTACGAGCTGCGCCGTGGTGGACCAG
>JANLHE010000158.1 GCA_024653875.1 Acidobacteriota bacterium | reverse complement strand
GACGACGAGTAACCCTGCTGGAGGCGCAATGACGACCCACGTCAAGGTCCTGGGCACGCTGTTCATCGTGTTTGGCGCGTTTTACGTGCTCCTGGCCTTCGGGTCGTCCATGCTGCTGGGCTTTCTTGCCGCCCTGGTCGGCGCACGGGGCGGCGATGACGCGGCGATCGGCGCGTCGGTGCTGGGCCTGGCCGGCGCCGGGTTCTTCGTCTTCTGGCTCTGCGTCGGCATCCCCGGCATCATCACGGGCATCGGCCTGCTGAAGTTCAGACGCTGGGCCCGAATAATGGGCATCGTCCTCTCGGCGATCCGCCTGATCCAGTTCCCCTTCGGCACGATCCTCGGGGCCTACGGCCTCTGGGTGCTCTTCAACAAAGAGACAGAGACGCTGTTCAGCGACCCCACTCCTCCGACGCCACCCACGCGGGCGTGACGTCGTCGAAGGGCAGGTCCGCAGCCGAGGCGGCGGCAGGGGTGTTCCAGTTCGGCGGATCCACGCCGCGCAGGTGCTTCACGAAGAAGTCAAAGCGCTTGCGCTCGCCGTACGCGCCGCCGGGACCGTGGTTGGCGCCGGGGATCACCAGCAGGTCGAACACCTTGTTGGCCTTGATCAACGCGTTGACCACCTGCATGGTGGAGGCGGGATCCACGTTGGAGTCCATCTCCCCCACGACCAGCAACAGCCGGCCCTGTAAATTCTTCGCGTGATCCACGTTCGACGAGGCGGCGTACTCCGGTCCAATCGGCCAGCCCATCCACTGCTCGTTCCACCAGATCTTGTCCATGCGGTTGTCGTGACAGCCCACGGCTGACACGGCCACATCGTAGAAATCCGGATGAAACAGGAGCGCACCACCGGCGTTCTGTCCACCGGCCGACGTGCCGTAGATCCCCACGCGCGTGATGTCGTAGTACGGGTACTTCGCGGCCACGGCCTTGTGCCAGAGAATGCGATCGGGGAACCCGGCATCGCCCAGGTTCTTCCACGCCACGTCGTGGAAGGCCTTCGATCGGTTCGACGTGCCCATGCCGTCGATCTGCACCACGATGAAGCCCAGTTCCGCCTGCGCCTGCATGCCCAGCTGCGTGCTGAACGTCTTGGGCACGAACGACCCCTGCGGACCGGCGTAGATGTTCTCGATGACCGGATATGTCTTCGCCGGGTCGAAGTTGGTCGGCCGGATGATCACGCCCCAGATGTCCGTCTTGCCGTCGCGCGCCTTTGAGACGAACGTTTCCGGCGGACGCCACCCGGTCTTGAGCAGCGCGGTCATGTCGCCTTTTTCGAGCGGCATGACCAGCGACTGATCGCTGGTGCGGCGCAACTCGGCAATCGGCGCCTGGTCCACGCGTGACCAGCTGTCAACGTAGAACTGGCGATCCGATGACCACGTCACCGCATGGGTGCCGTCCGCGGGGGTCAGCGGCGTCAGCCCGGTGCCATCGAAGTTGATCCGGTAGAAGTGGACGAAATATGGATCCTGCGGCGCGTGCATACCGCTGGCGCTGAACCAGATCTGCCGCGCCGTGGCGTCCACATGCTGCACGCCACGGACGGCCCATGCTCCTTTGGTGATTTGATTCTTCACCTGGCCGGTGGCGCCGTCGTACAAATAGAGGTGATTCCAGCCGTCGCGCTCCGAGGCCCAGACAATCTCGCGCCCGTCCAGCACGTCCTCGCGAATGCGTTTGCCCGAGTACTCGACGAAGGTCTTGCTGGTCTCCTCAATCACCGTCCGGGTGCGTCCCGTGGTGGCATCCAGCTCCAGCACGCGATACACCTGATGCCCGCGCTGGTTGAACTCAAACGTCACCGCGCGGCTGTCCTCGCGCCAGGCGAGGCGGGAATTGGCGAAGGGGTTGGGGTAGAGCGCGGTGTCGCCGTCGAATCGCTGCTTCGTGGCGACGTCAAACACCACCGGATGATCGAAGTCCACCTCGTCCCCGGGCTTGCGGTAGACGATCGACGAGTGCTTCGGCTGCACCTGGTCGGCAGGTGACGACTCGACGTAATGCACCTGCCGGTTGAAGCCGGGGCGGCGCCTGAAGGCGACGAGCTTCTTCGAATCAGGGGACCAGCGCAACGATTGGAACGTGTATCCGTTGCCTTCGGACCCATCGGTGCTCAAGGCCGCGAAGTCGCCTTCGGGCAGTGGGCGCACGTGCACATTGAAATTGCGGATGACCGCCTCGGCCGACTCGTCCGGCGCGCGCCGCACCTGCGGTTCGGCCGCGCCGCCCGGGCCCTGGCCGGCGCCGCCGGCCCGGCCGCCCCCGCCCCCGCGTCCCTGGCCGCCGCCCGCGGCGGCGCCCGTGACGCGCGTGCAGTCGTACGTCGCCAGCGTGCAGCGCCAGCGCGTGGCCGCGGCGCCAAGGCCGATCGCCAGTTCGATCCCCTGCTGGTTCTCCACGTACCGGAACGTGTTGAACGGCAGCGTCACCGCCGTGTACTTCCCGTTCGCCGCCGCGGACAACGCGGCGGCAAGCCGGGCGTGATCAAACGCGGGCGCCTTGGTCGCGGCTGCCGCATCCACCAGCACAAACGACGACCCGCCGGCCACGGACTTCCGGTACCAGAACTTCGAGGTCCCCTCGAGCCAGACCGGCGTCTCCGCCACGTCGATCGCCAGCCCCTGCGTGCGCTCGCGCAGGGACGTCGCGCGGTCGTACTCCGCGCGGATATCAGCCTGCGCGCCGGCCTGCGCCACCACGTTTGAAGCTGACGTCCAGACGACGGCCCCGGCGACGACCGCGGCCGCCGTCATCCAGGCCAGGCGACGCCGCATCATCGGCCGCCTCCACCAGGCGCGCCCGTGGCCGCGGACTTGTTGTTGTCGGGCTTCTGCGGGTTCTTGACGTACTTGTCGAGCCACGCGCCCCACCGCGCCCACAGATCCAGGAGCGTTTCCCTGGTGGCCGGCCCGTGATCTTCCCCCGGATACATGTAGAGCGCCGTGGTCTTGCCCAGACCGTTCAACGCATGGAACAGCCGAATGGAGTTGTCCGGGTCGGTGCCCACGTTCTGATCGTGCATGCCGTGATACATGAGCAACGCGCCCGTCAGGTTGTTGGCCGAGAGGAACGGCGACATCGCGAGGTACACGTTGGGCGCCGTCCACAGGTCCCGCTGCTCGCTCTGGAAGCCGAGCGGCGTGAACGTCCGGTTGTACGCGCCGTCGCCCGCGATGCCCGCCTTGAAGAACGGCGTGTGCACCATCGCGTTCACCGTGGAAAACGCGCCGTAGCTGTGTCCGCCGATCGCGAGGCGATGGCGATCCACGAGCGCGCGGCGATCCAGCTCGTCGATGGTCGCGGCCAGGTTGTTCCGCAGGTCGTGCACGTAGTTGTTGTTCATCTGGCCGGCGGGACCGACGATGGGGGCGTCCGGCTCCACGACGGCGTAGCCCAGACGCACGAAGTACTCC
Organism: Acidobacteriota bacterium; assembly: GCA_024653875.1. Taxonomy (GTDB): domain Bacteria; phylum Acidobacteriota; class Vicinamibacteria; order Vicinamibacterales; family SCN-69-37; genus SYFT01. The sequence goes on along the minus strand of JANLHE010000158.1, from coordinate 8,219 downwards.
ATCGACCGGATGCCGAAATTCTGGAACGTGTTCTTGTTGAACGACCGATCCGGCTGATCGTACGCCTCCTGCGTCGGGTATTCGCGCGGGTAGAACCAGAACAAGGCCGGCAGCCGCGTGCCCTTCTGGTAGCCGGGCGGCAGGTTCACCACCACCTTGAACTTGAACCCGTCCGGCCGCTCGACGATGAACCGTTCGCGCGGCGCGTTGGTCAGGTCCGGGTGCATGTCCTCATTGTTGGTGAGCTGCTTGCGGACGCCGTTGTCGAGCAGGAACTGCTGCGGCTGCTGCGTGGGCCCCTCCACCGCCAGAATGAATCGTTTGGCGTTGATATCCAGCACGCTGGTCACCCGCTCGAACACGTTGGCGTTGCTGCTCTCGAAGATGCGCTGTTTGTCGCCGGTCTTGATCGCGACCTGATCGATGAACGTCTTCGGGCCCGTCTGCTCAGGCGCCTTGTCGTACACCGTGCCGGAGTAAAACACATTCGCGCGATCGGCCGAGAGCAACACGGCGCCCCCTCCGCCGGCACCGCCGCCACGTCCGCCTCCGCCCCCGCCTCTCCCGCCCCCGCCGCCACCGCTGGCGCTCATCAGGGTGCCGGGATTCGCGTAGAAGTCGTCGGTGCGATACCGCGCCAGCGTGTGCCGCTCGGCGGGCGCCGCGAGATCCACCGCGTAATCCACGTTCTGCTGGTTCGCCGTCTCGCGGTAGAACAGCAGCTGCATGTCCTCCGAGAACCGGTGTCCCGTCATGCGCGTGGCGTTTTCGTAAATGACCTTCTTCGTGGCATCCGTGAACGGCGCCGTCCACTGATATACGCGGTCCGGGCGCGGCGGCGTGGCCGCCTGCGCGCCACCCTGCCGCCCGCCGCTTCTGCCTCCACCCCCGCCTGCACGAGCGGCTGGCGGCGGCGTGCCGCCCGCGGCAGCGGCCGGCGGGGCCTCCTGCTCCAGATACGTCAAGCCCTGGCCATCCGGGCGCCACGAGACCTCGCGGCGTCCCGTCTGATTCGCACCGCCGCCGCGGCCGCCACCCGCGGGCGCCGCTGCCGGATCCGGGGTGGCCGCCTGCACGCCGAGGTTCGTCGGCCGCGTCGACAACTGCACCAGCGATTTGCCCGTGGCGTCCCACACGTCTTCCACCTGGCCGAAGTTACCCGCCGGCACGATGTACGAAAACGGATTCGTCATGATCGTCACGCGCGCCAGTTGCCCATCGGGCGACGGATCAACCGAGCGAATCATCGCGGGCGCGCCGATCTTCTTCACGGCCTGCGTCGCCACGTCGACGAGCGCGTACTGCCCGGTCGCGTGCCACTCGAGCAGCTCGAACTCATGCGGCGTCTTCATCAGGCTGGGATAGGTGCGCAGGCGGTTCTTGTCGCGGTCTTCGGCCAGACGCACCTCGGGTCCCACCGGCGCAGCCGGGCGCGCCGGGCGCGGCTTCCGCCCATCCGGCACCAGAACCACCGCGATCTGCTTTCCGCCGTTGGTGAACTGGAAATTGGAGACCAGCGTCGCCAGCACAGGTGTCCTGGTCACCTGCCGCGACTTCAACGTCGCCACGTCGGCGATCCAGATGTGGGTGGCGTCGGCGCCGTGCAGAAAATACGCGACCGCGCTGCCGTCCGGCGACCACGTGGCGTTCGACACGCGCGCGCCGGCCGGCAACGGCAGCGCGCGCCGTGTGCCGTCGGTGGCCGAGACCACCTCGATGGCGACGTTGTTGCGAATCGTCAGCGCGCGCGCGCGGTTCGCCGACGCGTCGATGAACACGCCGCCCAGTTCGTCGAACGACCGCGAGAACGTGGCCATCACCACCGGGCCGTCGCCCACCTCGTTCAGGAACCATTTCTTGTCCGGGCTCAGCTCACCCAGCGTGGTGTTCAGATGCCGTGGCGCGAGCACCGCGGAGGCCAATTCCGGAGGCGGCGTGGCGTACGACTCCTGCTGCAGCACCTGATCCGCCCAGCTGAGCGGCGCGGGTCGCGCGGCCGGTGTCTGCGGTGCCGGCGCGTTCTGGGCGAGCAACGAAAACGGCACGAGCGCCAGCAGGGTAATCAGCGCGACGCGCGTGAACAGTTGTGGGGCAGTCATGGGGGCATCCTCCAGATGTTGTGCCGGAAGATACACGAACGGCCGCTGGCTGGTAAAGTGGGAACCATGTCGCCACTCCGCGTCCTCATCGTCGAAGACGACCCCGCGCAGCGTACGGGCCTCACGCAGCTCGTGGCGGGCTGGGGGTTCACCGCCACGAACGCGCCCGACGGCGAAGCCGCGCTGGCGCAAGTCGCGCAGGCGCACCCGGACGTCATCCTGAGCGACATGGTGATGCCCAGGATGGGCGGATTGGATCTGCTGCGCGCGCTGCGGCAGCAGGATCACGACATTACCGTCCTCATCCTCACGGCCCAGGGCACGGTGGGCACCGCGGTGGAAGCCATTCGACTGGGCGCCTACGACTACGTGGCCAAGCCGGTGGACCCGCAGCGCCTCCGCATCCTGCTGGATCAGGTGGCGGAACGCCACGCGCGCCAGCAGGAAGTGACCGTGCTCCGCCGTCAACTGCGCGACCAGGGGCGCTTCGGCACGATGATCGGCGCCAGCGTCATCATGCGGCAGATCTATCAGCTGGTGGAACAGGCCGCGCCCACCGGCGCCTCGGTACTTATCACCGGCGAATCGGGCACGGGCAAGGAGCTGGTCGCGCAAACCCTGCACCAGCTCAGCCCGCGGGCGGGACGGCCGTTCGTGCCGATCAACTGCGCGGCCATTCCCGAAGCGCTGCTGGAAAGCGAGCTGTTCGGCCACGAGAAGGGCGCGTTCACCGGCGCCATCACGCGGCGCCAGGGCTCGTTTGAATTGGCGGACCACGGCACCCTGTTCCTGGATGAAATCTCCGAGATGACGCCGGCCACCCAGGCCAAGCTGCTGCGGGTCCTGCAGGAGCGCGTGGTGCGGCCCGTGGGCGGCGATCGCGACCGCCCGATCGACATTCGCGTGATCGCGGCCACGAACATCGATCCGCTTGAGGCCGTGCACCAGGGACGCCTCCGCGAGGATCTCTACTACCGCCTGAACGTCTTCGCGATTCAGTTGCCGCCGCTGCGCGATCGCCTTGACGACCTCCCGTTGCTGGCCCAGGCCTTTGTGACCGAGTTTGCGCGTGACTTGAAGAAGACGGTGGTGGGCCTGTCCGGCGAGGCGATGGCGGCGCTGCGGGCGCATCGCTGGCCGGGCAACGTGCGTGAACTGCGCAACGTCATGGAGCGCGCCACCATCGTCGCGCGCGGGTCCGAGATCACGCCCGCGGATCTGGTGGGCTTTGGCGCGGCGCTGGGCGGGCGGCCGGCGCCGGTCCAGGCCCCGCCGGAGACCGAGGCCCCGGGGGTGTTGCACGCCGGCATGACCGTGGATGACGCGGAGCGGCAATTGATTCAGATCACGCTGGCGCACACCGGCGGCAACAAGACCAAGGCCGCGGGGTTGCTGGGGATCAGTCTGAAGACCCTGCACAACAAGCTGGCGCGTGACGCCGCGCAGGCGCAGCCGGACTGACGGATGCGTGTCAGCGTCAAGACCAAGCAGATCTTTGCCGTCACCGCCATCGTGTTCGGCGCGGTGGCGCTGATGGGCGTGTTCTACCTGCTCTCCATCGCCGGCATGCTGGTGCAGGAAACCCGCACGCGCGCCGACCTGTTGGCCAACGGCATCTTCACGCGCGCGGCTGAACTGGCGCTGGATGGCGGAGACCTGCGGGAGGCACTGGCGGCCGACGCCGGCCTGCGTTCGATCCTGCAGATGTCCGGACTCTCGCAGCAGGGACTGTACGCGGCCATCGTCGATACGCAAGGGCGCGCCATCGCCCACAGCGACTCGTCGCTCGTCGGGACGGTCATCCCGTCGCACCCGGACCTGAATGCGCTGGTGGAAGCCAGCGATGCGCAGAAGCTCCGCGCGATCTTCACGCCGGGCGGACTCACGCGCGAAGTACGCCTGCCCCTGATGCTCGGCACCACGGAGTTCGGCACCACGGAGTTCGGCACCATTCGCGTGGCGGTGTCGACGCTGTTGATCCGGGACGACCTGGAAACGGCGCTGCGTCCGGCCGCGGCGACCGCCGCCGCGCTGCTGCTGGCGTCGGTGCTGGTCGCCACGTTACTGGCGCAATGGACCCTGCGGCCCATCCTGCTGATTCGCGCCGGACTGGCGCGGCTGGGACGGGGAGAAACAGGCGTCACCCTGGCGCTGCCGCAAGAGGATGAGTTCGCCGAGCTGGGCCAGTCCTTCAACGTGGTCAGCGCCCGGCTCGCGCACGAAGAGGCGGAGGGACGCACCTCGCGGGCGAGCGTGTCGCGGCGATTGGCCGCGCTCGGCCGTGTGTCGTCAGGCATCGCGCACGAGGTGAAGAACCCGCTCAACGCGATGCAGATACACCTGGAGCTGCTCAGGATGCAGGTGGGCGACTCCCCCGCCGCGCAGGAGCATGTGAAGGTGCTGGCGCAGCAGATGCGGCGCCTGGATGAAGTGGTGCAGGGCTTCTTGTCGTTCGCCAGGCCCGATCCGCTGGCGCTGGCCCCGATCTCCCTGTGCGCGGTGCTGCGGGAAATGATGCCGGTGGTCAACGCCGAAGCCGGCAAGACCGGGGTGGAGGTGATCGTCGAGTGCCCGGCGGATCTGCCGCCCGTGATGGGCGACGCGGGCCAGTTGCAGCAGGCGTTCCTGAACCTGGCGTTGAACGCCTGCCAGGCCATGCCCGCCGGCGGCCGTCTGCGCCTGTCCGCCCGGCGCGCGGACGCGCGCAACGTGGAGGTGGTCGTGGAAGACACCGGCACCGGCATCGCGCCCGAACACCTGGACAAGATCTTCAACCTCTACTTCACCACCAAGCCCGAGGGCAGCGGCGTGGGCCTGGCGCTGGTCTATCGGACCATCCACCTCCACGACGGCGACATCGACGTGCAGTCGGTGCCCGGCCACGGCACGACGTTCCGGATCACGCTGCCGGCACAGGCATAATGGGAGTGTGAGCGTGCGACGATCAATCGTGGGCGTGTGGATCCTCTGTGCGGCGGGCGCCGCCTGTTCGGCGCGCGCGCAGGCGCTGACGCCGACCGGTGCACCGGCCCTGCACGCGCCGGAACCGCCCGCGCGCGTGGTGGTGCCTGCGCCGGAACGGCCGACCCTGCCGCCGCAGCCGGCCGACGAGCCGCCGGCGACCGCGGCCGGCACACCCGCGCGCGGGCGGGACACCACTCCGCCGGTCAGTCGCCCCGCCGCGCCACCCACGCCCCCCGCGGAGCCACCGGCAGTCACCACGCCGCCGCAGGTGCTGTTCACGACCGCCAACACGGCGGAGTTTGAGAGCCGCGTGCGCGTACAACTCATGCGGGCCCAGGCGGATCTGGGACAAGTGAATCGGCAGAATCTGGGTGCGGATGCGCGCGCGCAGTACGATTCCGCGCTCGGCTTCATTCGCCAGGCGGAAGCGGCGCTGAAGGTGAAGAACCTGATCTACGCCGGCCAGCTCGCCGACAAAGCGGCGACGATGGCGGCTCTACTCAAGCGGTGAGCCCCGCGCTTGGAGCGCACGGGCTTTAGCCCGTGCGGCCCGCCCCGGGCTGAAGCCCGGGGCCTCCATTCATTTCTGCCATCGTTCTTTGATGGCTGCCCATTCCGCCGCCAGCGCGACCCTCAGGGCGATGGGATCGGATGGCGGCGCCGCGCGCCGCGCGCGTTCGGGGATGATGGCGTCCATCATCAATCGATCGAGGTCCGCGCGCAGCGCCACCGCGCGCGCGGCCCCGGACGCGCCGGGAGAAATGAGCGGCGCCTGAATCCAGCCCGCGACCACCAGGGACCACGCGCGATCCGGATCGTCCACGCCCCGCGCGGCGGCGGCGAGCCAATAGGCCACCACGGCGGACGCGGGCCCGCGCGCGGCCTCCTGCTCCACGCGGGTGAGCAACCGGCGATACCGCGCGTGACGTTCGGTCTCGGGCACCAGTTGCGCGTGGCGGTCCAGCGATGCCGCCCACCACTCCAGCACATGGTCGCGCTGATCCGCCGGCACGAACGCCGCGCGGTCCAGCGCCACCTCAAAGAGCTCGGCCGCGGCGCCGTACTCCGCGTCGACAAAGAGCAACTCCGCCGTGCCGAGATGGAGTTCGCTGGTCTCATGCGCCACCAGGCGGGCCGGATCGATCGAGAGCAGGGCCTGGCGCGCGGTGGCCACGTCGGCCACGTCGCCCGCGCGGCGGAATCGCTCAAGCAGCGCCCGGGCCAACACCAGCGACGCTGAGTTCGCGAGCGCCGGCGTCTGTCGCGCCGCCGACGCCAACGTCACCGCCTCGTCAAACTGCTGCTGGTTGTACGCCTGGCGCGCCCGCGTGACGGGGTCCACCTCGCGCTGGGCCATCGACGCGGAGGCTCCCACGGAGCCCACCACGCTCCAGGCCACGAACAGGGCGAACGCAGCGGTCGGATTTCTCACACCGGCTATGTTACCGCCGACCCGTAGTTCTTACACGCCCACTGCGCGGCCGTCCGCGTAAGTCTGGCCGGAAACCGCGAATTCAGGCCTGAAGTCGCCTGCTCCCCCGTTGGCAAGCAACTTGAAGGGTCAGACGGCATGCGCAGGTTCCTCATCGGGGTTGCGGCACTGGCGGCCATCATGCTGGCCACCGACACCCGCGCCGTGCTCGTGGCGCAACAGCGGGCGACGTTTACCGCCGCCGCTCGCCTGGTCCTGGTCTCGGTGACCGTTCGCGACGACCGCGGACGGCCGGTGACCGGCCTCACGCAGGGCGACTTCGAGGTGTGGTCCGACGATACGCGGCCGGCGATCACGGAGTTCAGCGCGGAGGCCTCCCCGATCACCACGGCCCTGCTCGTGGACCAGAGCGGCAGCATGCAGGTCTCCTCGAACATCACCGCCGCGCGGGAAGCCGCGCGCCACCTGGTGAGTTGGATGACGCCGGCGACGGATCGCCTGGGCCTCTTCACCTTTGATTCCATCCTGACGTCCATCGGGACGCCGGGCGCCGGCCCCTTCTCGGCCGTGTCTCCCGACTCGCTGGCCCGCCTCTCGCAGGTGATGCCCTTCGGCCTGACATCGTTGTATGACGCCGTGGATGCCACCAGCGCGGCGCTGATGACGGACGCGGCGCCGCGACGCGCGGTGGTGGCCTTCACCGACGGCATGGACACCGCCAGCGTACTCACGGCCGCGGAGGTGTCCGCGCGCGCGGCCGCCATCGACGTGCCTGTCTACATCGTGGCAGTCGTGCCGCCCGTCGACGACCCGTCGAGCGGCGTGGAGAGCGGGCTGCCGGAGACCGCGCTGGCGCAGCTGGCCAACTGGACGGGCGGGCAGCTGTTCGTCTCGAGCGCGCCCAGTCACGCGAGCCATGCGGCCCGCACGATCATCACCGACCTCCGCCAGCAATACCTGCTGGCGTTCACCGCGGACACGCGCCCGGGCTGGCATCGCCTGACCGTGCGCACCCGACAGCACCAGAACACCGTGCGCACCCGCGCCGGTTATGTCACTCGATAGGAGACCACCATGCGACACCTGATTCTTGTCACCTCACTGTCACTCGTAGCTACCGTCGGATCGGCATGCGCCACCAAGGGGTTCGTGAACACCCGCGTGGGCGACGTCAACACGAAGGTCACCACGCTGTCGGGCTCCCTCGAGGAGACGCAGGCGCGCACCAAGCAGAACGAAGGCCGTATTTCCGAGGTGGATCAGAAGGCGGGCGCGGCCCAGGCCACGGCCACCGGCGCCGCCGGCGCGGCCAGCGCGGCTGACGCCAAGGCCGTCGCGGCCGCCGACGCGGCGAAGGCTGCTGATGCCAAGGCCGGCGAAGTGGCCGCCGCCTCACGCCGTCTCGTGTTCGAGGTGGTGTTGAGCGAAGACCAGGGCAAGTACAAGTTCAACTCCGTGGACCTGCCCGACGCGGTCAAGGCGCGCATCGACGACCTGGTCAACCAGCTCAAGGCCGACCCGAAGGGCGCGTACTTCGAGATCGAAGGACACACCGACGCCACCGGCCCGGTCGAGATCAACGACAAGATCGGCCTGGAACGCGCCGACGCCGTGAAGCGGTATCTCTACGAAGCGCACCAGATTCCGCTGCACAAGATCAACATCATCAGCTTCGGCGAGAAGAAGCCGGTGGCCCCCAACACGACACGTGACGGCCGCGCGCA
>JANLHE010000157.1 GCA_024653875.1 Acidobacteriota bacterium | reverse complement strand
CCATCAACTTCACGGGGCCGTTCCAGTACAACCAGGACCAGCGCGTGGCCATTCGCGCGATGGCGGACATCCTGCAGACGCGTCTGCGCGAGTCGCTCCGCGAGGAACTGGGCGGCACGTACAGCGTGAGCGCGGGCGCCCGTTACGAGAACCGGCCGCGCGAGCAATACCAGGTCTCGATCAGTTTCGGCAGCGACCCGGCCCGCGCCGAGGCGCTGGCGGCGCGCGTGCTCCAGGAGATCGAAGCGTTCAAGACCCACGGGCCGACCGAGAAGCAGGTCAGCGACGCGAAGACCAAGCTGGACCGCGACTTCGAGACGAACATCAAGCAGAACGCGTACGTGCTCAGCCAGCTGTCCTTCAGGTACGACCAGGGCGACACGCCCGAGGCGTTGCTCGACGTCCCGAACTACTACCGCAAGCTCAGCGTCGCCGCCATCCAGGCGGCCGCGAAGGAATACCTGAACACCACCCGTTACGTGAAGGTGGTGTTGCTGCCGGAGAAGTGAGCGTACGGAGGGCACGGGATCTTCAGCCCGTGCCGCAGCCCCGGGCTAAAGCCCGGGGCCTCCTTATGACAGCAACAGCTCTAGATCGTCTCTGCTCAGTCCACGCAATCCCACCGGGTTGGCTGACAGGACCGCGTCGGCCAGCGCGCGTTTGTTCTGCTGCAGCGCCACGACTTTTTCTTCCACCGTGTCCTCGGCGATGAGCCGATAGGCGAAGACCTCCTTCGTCTGGCCGATGCGGTGCGTGCGGTCGATGGCCTGGGCTTCCACGGCAGGGTTCCACCAGGGGTCGAGCAGGAACACATAATCGGCCGCGGTGAGGTTGAGGCCGACGCCACCGGCCTTGAGGCTGACCAGGAACACGGGACACGCCGGGTCTTCCTGGAAGCGTGCCACGCGGGTGGCGCGGTCGCGGGTGCGGCCGTCCAGGTATTCGTACGTGATCCCGGCCTTGTCGAGCATGGGGCGCACGATCGCGAGCAGGCTCGTGAACTGCGAGAACACCAGCGCCTTGTGGCCCTCGTCCACCACCTCCCGCAGGTTTTCGAGTAACAGTTCGAGCTTCGACGAGGGGTCGCCCAGACGGGCTTCCGACACCAGCCCGGGATGGCAGGCGGCCTGGCGGAGGCGCAGCAGGGCTTCCAGAATCTGGATGCCCGACTGTTCCACGCCCACCTGCGAGACATGCGCCAGCAGCGACGTGCGGTAGTGCCGCCGCAACGCGTCGTAGAACCCACGCTCGCGCGGCGTCAGCACGCACGACAGCGTCTGCTCGGTGCGGGCCGGCAGTTCGGTGGCCACCTGATCCTTGGTGCGCCGCAGCAGGAACGGCTTGAGGCCGCGGGCGACGAGCGCGATGGCATCGGCGTCGGGCCGCGAGGCCGACGTGGCCCGCTGGAACATGGACGACCGCCCGAGCAGGCCGGGATTGAGAAACTCGAACAGGCTCCACAGCTCGCCCAGGTGGTTCTCGAGCGGCGTGCCCGAGAGCGCCAGCCGGTACCGGCTCTTGAGCAGGCGCACGGCCTTGGACGCCACGGTGGCGGCGTTCTTGATCGTCTGGGCCTCGTCGAGGATGACGTACTCGAACTCGACGTCCTTGAGCACTTCGATGTCGCGACGCACGGTGCCGTAGGTGACGAGCACGATGTCGAAGTCCGTGATCTTGGTCTCGGCCGTGCGACGGTCCCCGGCCGAGTAGTCGAGCACCCGCAGCAGCGGCGTGAACTTCGTCGCCTCGTCCTTCCAGTTGTGCACCACCGAGCGCGGCACCACCACCAGCGAGGGGCGCGGACCGCGGGAGGCGTCCGGCATGGCCTCGCGCGCCGCGGCCGCGCGCGCCAGCTCGGCCAGCACGGTCACCGTCTTGCCCAGGCCCATGTCGTCGGCCAGGCATCCCCCGAAGCCGAAGTGGCGCAGGAACTGGATCCAGCCCAGGCCCTCGCGCTGATAGCTGCGCAGCGTGCCCCTGAAGGTGTCGGGCGGGTCGATGGCTTCGGCGTGATCGAACGTCGCCAGGCGCTCGCGCAGCCGCGCGAAGGCGTCGTCGACCTGAATCTCCGCGTGTCCGGCCTGCGCGTCGAGCATCGCGTCCAGCAGCGCGGCCTGCGACGGCTTGTACCGGATCGATCCGTCGTCGTTCTCCACGCCGGCCGCGGCCAGCGGCGCGTACCGCCGCAGCCACTCGTCCGGCAACATGCCGACGGTGCCGTCGCCCAGCGTGATGGTCTTTTCGCCGCGTCGCAGCGCGGCCAGCAACTGGACCAGCGTGGCCGACGACTCGCCGAACGGGACGATGGCCGTCAGGTCGAACCAGTCGATGCCCGAGGTGACCGACAGGCGGGCGGGCCCCGCCGCCTTGTACGGCACGCCGCCCGCGTCGATGCGCCAGCCGTCGCGCACCAGCGTGCGGACGATCTCCGGCAGGCCCTTGGCGGGAACGCGCCACGCGCCCGGGTCGTTCAGGTCGGCGCGCTGGGCGCCGAGCGCCAGCAGGTCGGCCTGGGCCTCGCGTTCGGCCTCGGCGTCGCGATGGATGATGCGCTGCCGGCCGGCGTCAAAGAACGTTTCGCCGCCGGCGGCGGGCACGTGCGTGCCGTCGTAGTCAAAGGACAACGTGGCCTCGACGTGCGTTGCCGCGGCGGGCTCGGTGGTCTCGGCGCCTGGCAGCGGTTCAGCGGACGGCTCCACGGGCGAGAGGCGGAGCCTGGCCGAGGGCGCCACGCGCAGCGCCAGCAGGCGCAACGCCTCGGGCACGGTCTCCGGATCCACGCCAAAGCGATGCAGCACCTTGGCCAGGCGCGTGGACAGGGCCGTGGGCACGAGCACGGCATCGCGATCGCGCGTGGCCAGGAGGACGCCGAACGACGGGCCGGGTTCAAACGTGGCG
>JANLHE010000154.1 GCA_024653875.1 Acidobacteriota bacterium | reverse complement strand
TCGTTGCGACCGGGAGGCTGAGAGGATGTTGCCATCTGCATCTTCAAATCAGGCGGAAGGAATCGAATCGCGAATGTCGTCCAACAGCCTGAGTGTGTCGTGCGTCGCGCACCAACGCTCGATGTAGACCCAGTTCAGATCGGCGCTTCGCACGGCGATAATGTTGCGGACGTCGTCTCGGTCCTTGCTGCGGTTCGCAAGCGCGGTCCATCGTAATTTGGTGATGACCATATCTTCAGCCGTGGCCATGGCCACCTCGCGGTCGAGCGCCTGGACACGCTGGCGGCGGGCGAATCTGGCCGCGTCGTGCGGATCATCGCCGCAGACGAACAGCTCACACACGAATGGACTCTGGCGCAGTGTCACGAGATATCGCGTCGTGCCCGTGACCGTCTCAAATGCGGCCTGTGGCGCCAGGTGCAGGTCGTCCGGCAAGGTGGCCGCCAGGGCCGACATCGACGTGGATTCAACCTGAACCAGGAAGTCGGCATCGCGCGTGGCGCGCGGGATGCCGTGGAAATTGGACGCGAGCGACCCCACGATCATGAATGGAATCCGGACGCGATTGAGCGCGTCGATGACAGCGACCGCGGCTTCGTCCGCGGTCATACCTGCTCGAGCGCGGTGACCCGATCAAGCCGCTCGCGCAGCAGTGCCAGCACGCCGGCGTCGTCCAGATCGGGGTGCTGATGGCGGATGCCATCGCCCATCAGGCGGCAGGCGCGTTCGAACAGTCGAGGACCCTCGAGCAGCTTGTCCTCCGGCGACATCGCGCGGGCCCGCGCGATCTCTTCGCGGTAGAGGACGTCGGCAAGGGAGGCAATCGACGGCATGGCAACGTCGTCATTCTAGCGCGGAACTACGGGCGCGTCCGCCACGGCGTCATCGGGGATGCGGGCCGCCCCAATGCCACACGCGCAGAGTTGTTGCGAGCGATGCCACGCGGCCTTGGCCTCGAATTGCCGGTCAGTGGGATTCGTCACCGTCTCGACCGGCGAGTGGCTTGGGTGCGCCGCCTGACAGACGCAGCTGACTTGGACGCTGGAGCTCGGAGAGCCGGCCGTCTGGCAAGGATGCCGTTGAGCATACCTGCAGCGCTGATGTCTTCATCTACGTCGGGCCAGTGGACACCAGAACCGTCGCCGATCAGTTGCCAGTTAGCGCGCTGCGCGGGTGTGGCATCCGACAGACGCCAGGACCAGGCGAGCGGCACACTGATCACCCGGCCGTCTGTCAGGTGAGCCGTGATGGCCTCGTCTGAAACCTCCACGCGGCTGAGCGTCTCGAACTCGACCTGAACGAGTCACGCGACTGGACTCGCGAGTGGGTTCTCCCATGTCAGACCGGGGAACTTCGCGAAGTCACCGTCGGTGGAACACACCGTCAAGCCGTGTTCGATCGCCAGCGCGGCCAGATGCGCGTCCGGCACCAGACGTGACGTCATCAGCGGCGACCGGCAGAGGTCTCCAAGGATGTCGGCGTGCCGCTCGGTGGGCAGAGGCACCCAGACCGTCTCGCAGGCCAACCATTCGCGAACCTGGGTCCAGGCGGCGTCGATCGACACGGCCTGGCGAACGACGAGCGGGTTACTGACCAGGCGTACAAAGGCCAGCAGGGAGGGCCAGGGCAGACCGACGCGGACGCCGCGGGAAAGCTGCGAGTCGAGCCACGCACGCGCCGTCTCGTGCTCGGGCGCGGCATGGTTGGCGGCATACAGCAGCAGGTTGGCATCGACCAGAATCATCGGTAACGCTCGCCCTCGACCCGCGCCAGGACTTCCTCCACATTGTCCAGGCTCCCCACAAGACTCGGGCCGAGATTAAACCCGGTCGTGCGGAAGGGGCCCCGCGGTTCCGGAGTCCGCTCCAGGGAAGGCAGGCCTGCCCGCAACGCCTCGTTCACGATCGCCTTCATCGGTTGCCGGCGTTTGCGGGCGACCTGTCCGAGGCGGGCCGCGACATCTTTTTCGAGCGTCAGCGTGGTGCGCATGCCTTGATGCTATGAAGGTGATGCTGTGATGTCAACACTGTGGTGCTCAGGCATCCTCGCTCGTGCTCGGTTACAGGCGCCCGCTGGCCACCAGTTCAGCGAACCCCTCGGCGGGAAGGGCCTCGATGCCGTCGGCGGTGTTGAACGCGCGGGGTCCGGTATGCACGAGGATGCGGCGTCGCACCGTCGCCAGCTCGGCGATCGCGCTCAGTCCAGCGAAGTCTGGCTGGTGAGGCCGGGTGGCGGCCTTCACTTCCACCGCGATCAACTCCCGGCCGCGTTGAATCAAAAAGTCGACTTCGATCGAGCCGTGCGCCGGCGCCCAGTAAAACAGGCCGTCGTACAGGCCGGCGTACGCATTGTGCGCCCGCAGCAGCTCGGCCACCCACCCTTCGAGCAGTGCCCCTCGTTCTTCGGCGACCGGGGCATGGAACGAGCGTTTCATCGCGCGCACGATGCCAGGGTCCGTCCAGAACAACTTCGGATGTTTCCGTTCCTTGACGCGCAGCCGCGCTTCGTAGGCCGGCAGCATCGACACCAGGTGCGTGTCCGCCAGGATCTCGAGATAGCCACTCACCGTGGTGCGTGCCACGCCGGCATCGCGCGCCAGGCCGGCGACGTTGATCACCTGCCCGTGAAACAGCGCGGCGATCGGCAGGAACCGCGCGAACCCTGACAGGTTGCGCACGAGTGCCTCGGCCTGGATCTCTTCGCGCAGGTAGAGTTGGGTGTAGGCCTCAAGGCGATCGCGCTTCGAGGGCGCCTGCCAGACGATGGGCAGGCTGCCGTAACGGAGGACTTCGTTCAGGTCGAACGCGTCGCCGAGTTCGGCGGGAACGAAAGGATGGAGCGAACGGACAACCGCGCGGCCGGCCAGCAGGTTCGTGCCGGCGGCCTTGAGCTTGCGTGCACTGGAGCCGAGGAGGACGAACCGGAGGCCCAGGTCCTCGATGGCCCGGTGCACTTCGTTCAGCAGTGACGGCAGGCGCTGGACTTCGTCGACGACCACCCATGCCCCTTGCCGCTGCCGGCGCAGCTCGGCGCCAAACAGGGCCGGATCACGCAGGAATGCCTGATAGAGCGATTCGTCCAGCAGGTCGAAGCGGGTCGCGTCTGGGAAGTGTTGCCGGGCCCACGTGCTCTTGCCGGACCCGCGAAGGCCGAGCAGAAAGAAGCTCTCAGCGGGGGGCTGCAGGAGGCGCGGATAAGGGCCTGTGCTTACCATGTCGTCATTATTCCTGGAAATATGACGGCATGATAGCACAGACCCAGGGAGGGCGCGTTGGGTGGGGTCGCGATCCTTGACGCGAGTCTCTGTATAAGTGCACGATAAGTGCATGGCCGTCAAGACGATCACAATCGACATGGAGGCGTACGACCTGCTCTCACGCAACAAGCGCGCGGGACAGTCGTTCTCGCAGGTGATCAAGAAACACTTCGGGCCGCAGCCGACGGCCGGGCGGTTCCTTGAGCGCCTCCGGTCCATCCGCCTGAGTGAATCCACGCTGGCAGCGCTGGAGCAGCAGGTGGAGGCGCGCCGCTCGGAACCGGCGCGCGCTGCGAAGCGATGACGCGATGATCCACCTCGACAGCTCGTTCCTCATCGACTTGCTGCGGGAAACGGTGGAAGATCGCCCCGGTCCCGCATGGGACCTTATCGAATCCTTCGACGAGAGCGAAGTGCTGGGCGTGTCCGTCCACGTCGTCTGTGAACTTCGCGCCGGCGCCGAGCTTTCCAAAAAGGCGCTCCACGAACACGAAGAAGTCGACCGGTTGCTGTCCGGC
>JANLHE010000145.1 GCA_024653875.1 Acidobacteriota bacterium | reverse complement strand
AACCCCGCGCCCCGCGCGACGATCATCCAGGTCGCCGACCACATCGACCACATCCGCAAGGTGGCGGGCATCGACCACGTCGGCCTGGGCGGAGACTTCGACGGCATCACGCAGGTGGTGCTGGGACTCGAAGATGTCGCCACGTATCCGGATCTGCTGACGGAGCTGCTCCGGCGCGGCTACTCCGACGAGGATGTGCGGAAGATCGCGGGCAAGAACATCCTGCGTGTGCTGAAACGCGCTGAGGACGTTGCGCGCTCGGGGAGATGAGGCGCTGAGCCTTACTTCTCCGAATCGCCGGACGGCCCGTAAATGTCCGGCACCTTCGAGCCCAGGGCGCGCAGGTACGCCGCCAGCTGGCCGCGGTGGTGCACGCTGTGGTTGTTGGTCATGCCGAGGAAACCGACCGCGGGCTTCTGGAACATCCCGAAAAAATCAACCGTCCGCGTGAGCTCGTCGCCCGACATCGCCTTGACCTGCTGCAACCTGGCCGGGAACGCTTTCTCGTAGGAGGCCACCACGTCGGCCACGGTCGTGAACTGGGCCTCGGCCGCCTTGGCCGCGGCCGGGTCGAACACGAATTGTCCGCTGATGATGCTGTCGAGGAACCAGATGTCCGCCGTGGCGATGTGCGTGGCCACTTCCCATGCCGTCCGCGACTTCGGATCGGGTCTGTAGTCGCGGGTCCCGTCTTTCACCGCCGCCAGCACCTTGCACGTGGCCGGGAACTCGCCCTGCATCAGGGCCACCATCTGTTCGGCCAGAAACGTTGCCTGCTCACCAGTCATGGTCACGATCCTTCAGAGATTACGCGCCGAGGCGCCGGTTGACTTCGGTCCAGTTGATCACGTTCCAGAACGCGGTGACGTAGTCCGCCCGCCGGTTCTGGTATTTCAGGTAATACGCGTGCTCCCAGACATCGAGTCCGATGATGGGCTTGCGGCCGTCCGCCAGCGGCGTGTCCTGGTTGGCCGTGCTGTGGATGACCAGCGTGCCTTTGTCATCGCTGAGCCACGCCCATCCGCTGCCGAACCGTGACGCGGCGGCCTGCGCGAACTGCTGCTTGAACGCGTCAAAGCCGCCGAACGCGCCGGCGATCGCGGCCGCCGCGGCGCCCGTGGGCGCGCCCCCGGCGTTGGGGGCCATCAGCGCCCAGAACTGCATGTGGTTGTAGTGACCGCCGCCGTGATTCTGGACGGCCGTCCGGACGCCGTCCGGCACCGCGCCCAGATTGCGCAGCAGGTCCTCCAGGGACTTGCCTGCCACCGCCGGGTCCTTGGCCACGGCCGTATTCAGCCCGGTCACGTAGGCCTGATGATGCCGATCGTGATGGATGGTCATCGTCTGGGCGTCGATGTGGGGTTCCAGGGCGGCCGCCGGGTAGGGCAATGCCGCCAGGGTGAAGGGACCGGACGCCGCCGGCGCCTGTGCCGCCGCGGCCATCCGGGAGGTCGCGACCGCCGCAAGCGCAGCGCCGCCCACCGTGGATAACAGTTCTCGTCGTGTGAGCATGGGGATATTCTACCTTCAGGAAGGCCAAATGGCTGTGACCCCCGCCGACACCCAGTTCCGCAAAGTGTTCCTGCTGCTGTTGGTCGGCGGCCTGACCATCGGGCTGATCGTGCTGCTGCAGGCGTTCCTGCTCACCATCCTGGTCACGGCCGTCATGTCCGGGCTGATCTACCCGCTGTACGCGCGCATCCTCCGGCGAGTGGGCGGGCGCGCGCCACTGGC
>JANLHE010000144.1 GCA_024653875.1 Acidobacteriota bacterium | reverse complement strand
ACGGCCGCCACGGCCAGGAACAGGGGCACCACCGGCGATTGTTTCTGCATCGTCACTCCCCCACCTTTACTCACTCATGACGGGCCCGAACACCCAGAGTGCCAACGTCAGGAATACCGCGTCAAAGAATACCAGCATCGAGAGCCAGGCCTGGGCCATCGCCAGGTTTGGTTCCGCGGCAAAAATCGAGGCCGTCCCGCGTACGCCGGCGATCACCAGCGGAACCGTGATTGGATACAGCACCACCGGTAGCAGGACGTCCCGCGAGTGCGCCCGGATGAGCATGGCCGCGAAGAGCGTGCCGACGGCGGCAAACCCAAGGGTGCCGGCGGCCAGCAACCCCGTCAGCAGCCAGGGGGCGCGGCCAAGCGGCGCCTGGAAGAGCAACCCGACCACGGGCACGATCAAGGCCTCGACCACCGTCATCAGCAGCAGGAGGCCGACGAGTTTGCCGAGGTAGATGGCGGGACGTTCGACCGGCGACAACAGAAGCGCCTTCAAGGTATCCGCCTGCCGCTCGCGTTCGAACGTGCGGCCCAGCGCGAGCGTGCCCGCAAACGCAATTGCCACCCACAGGATGCCGGCGGCGGCGTCGGTCAGCGCCACCCCTTCCACGACGAAACTGAACGAAAACACAAGGACAACGGAGATCGCAAAAAAGAGCGTGGTGTACGCCAGCTCGCGGCTGCGGGCTTCGATGACCAGATCCTTGCGCGCGATGGTCAGGACCGTGCGGAGAAACTGCATCAGCCCCGCTCCTTGAGCGTCCGGCGATACCGCTCGCGCAGGGTCCCGGCGCCGGCGGCCACCGGCCACGCGCGTCCCCGGTCCACGCAAATGGCGCGATCGACGACGGCTTCCGCCGTATCGAAATCGTGCGTCGCCATGACCACGATGGTGCCGCGCTCGCGGAGCGAACGCAGCCGTTCGATGAGGACCAGCGCCGAGTCATCGTCCAGCCCGGTGAACGGCTCATCGAGCAGCACCAGACGCGGCTGATGCAGGAGCGCCCGCTCGAGGGCGAGTCGCTGGCGCAACCCGCGCGAGAACGATCCGGCCCGGTCATCAGCCCGATCGGACAGGCGGGCCAGCCGCAGGGCGTCCGTCACGCGGGCATCGAGATCGTCAAGCCCGTACAGGCGGCCGAAGAACGCCAGGTTCTCGCGAGCCGACAAGTCGCCGTACAGAAACAGATCGTGGCCCAACACGCCGATGTGTCCGCGGAGCGCGTCGCCGGCTCCGTCCGCCGTGTGGGTGCCGTACCGGACGCGGCCGCTGCTGGGCCGCAGGAGCGTGGACAGCACGGAGATCAAGGTGGATTTGCCAGCGCCGTTGGGGCCGAACAGGCCCAGCACTTCGCCCCGCGCGGCCTGCAGCGTGACCCGGGCCAGCGCCCGGCGCCGCCCGTAGTTGCGCGACACGTCGTCAACGGACACCATGTCGAAGTCCATCGTCGGGTGGGGCACGGTCTCAGATCCGGCGCCGCGCCGGACCGGTGAACCCGGCCCACAGACCCCAGCCCATGAGGCCGAGCCCAATCGTCAGCGCGGACCACATCGGCCACTCGGGATGGTTCGGCAGCCCCGACAGATCCACCGTCAGGGCCTGCCCTGCCGGAATGGCCGGGCCGTTCGCGAAAATCAGGGGCTGCCCCTCGTTGACCATGGTGTTGCGCGTGCCAATCTGCGGCGACGCGATGTCGAGCGCCCCGTGCTGTTCCACCAGCAGCGTCAGTTGCTGCAGGGTCGCGGGCCACACCTGCTCGAGACGCGCGGTGCTCCCCCGATACGGCAGCTCGTACGCCATCTGCACCGTGGTCGTGCCGGGCGCGAACGGACCGGTGACGATGACCCGCGGACCGTTGGCGGTGGCCTGCGGCGACGACCCTTCCAGAATCGAGGTGCCGCGCGCGCCCGTGGGCAACTCGAAGATCAACGGGCCGCCGATGTCCACCGGCGTCCGCGCCGAATTCACGATGTCCATCAGGTAGAAGACGGTCAGGCCGTCTTCGTCCAGTTCAATGATGACGCGCGACTCAGGTCCGAGCACGACGATGCCTTTGGCGGCCGGGGCCGCGGCCAGCGTCTTGTCTTCAGC
Source organism: Acidobacteriota bacterium (assembly GCA_024653875.1). Lineage (GTDB taxonomy): Bacteria > Acidobacteriota > Vicinamibacteria > Vicinamibacterales > SCN-69-37 > SYFT01. The sequence continues at coordinate 1,350 of JANLHE010000144.1, read as the reverse complement.
CGCGCGGGCGACGTCTTCTGGGTCGGTGGCCACCAAGGCGACGCGCATGCCGGATCCGCCCATCACAAACGCCTGAGACTCCAGACGCTCCCCTTCCACGACGGCCACGGCCTGCACGGACGCTCCCGAGCGCAGCCCGGTCACCTGTGCCCGGCCTTCCGCGTCGGTCGTGACCTCGCGGGTCTCCCCGTCGATCGTGAACGTGACGGGCTGATTCGGGACGTTCTTGTCGAAGCCGCCCCGCACCACGCGTACGGTCACCGTGCCCGCGGGCACGGCGGCGTCCGGCAAGGGACGGCCGGACATCTCACTGGGATTGGGCATCTGGACTTGCGCCCGCACCGTCCCGGTGCACACGACGAGCGCGGCGCACACTCCGAGGACGGCTAGAGTGGCGCGGCTGAAGCCACGCCCTACGACATGAACCAATCGACGACTCACGCGTGCACGCTCCCCAGACGGTCACCACACTGTTTGCAGAACTTGGCATCGGGCTCGTTTCTCGTCTGGCACCGGCCGCAGACCGCGGCCTTCGCCTTTGATGCGGCCTTCGCCGGTTTCACCACCGGCGCAGGCGCCACCGGCACCCGCTCCAGTTGCTCCATGATCATCAACGCGCGCGCCCGCAGACGGCCCAGCATGTCGTCGAAATCCACCTGGCTGACCTTCTTCATGCCGAAGTCGAATTCCAGGTCCTTGATGGCGCGCAGGACCAGGGCCTTCTCCTGATCAAGCAGCTCGCGTTGCCGCTCGCCGAGCGGCTCTTCTTCCCCCGGTCCGGACAACAACCCGGCGAGCGCACGGTGCAGCGCCCAGGCGGTGTACCCGGCCGCCAGCACGGCGCCACTCATCAACAGCAGGGCCGCCGGATGCGTGTGCCTGGACACCACCACGGCCGCCGTGGCGGCGATCATGGAGAGCAGGACGTAGAAATGGCCGGCCGTAAACGGCGCGGGTTGTTCAGTCGAGGTCTCGGAGCTCATCGTCCAATTGTTCCTGACGGATCTGCGCCGTCTCGGCATCCGCGGGCGCCGGCGCCGTCACGGCCGCCCCCTGCCCGCTGCGCGCCTGGCGCGACCACCGCACCGCCACGCCGCCCATCACCATGACACCCACGAGGCCGACCGCATACGGCAGGAACCAGGCCAGGCGATTGAAGCCCTCGTCAATGGGCGAGGCCAGCACTTCCTGGCTGCCGTATTTCTTCACGTAGTAGTCCACCACGTCGTCGTACGTCTTGCCCTCGGCGACGAGCTGCGCGATCTCCTGGCGCATCGCTTCCGCCGTGCCGCACGTGCACTCGCCGACGCGCTTGCGGCCGCAGGTCCCGCACATGCAGACGATCTCGTC
>JANLHE010000138.1 GCA_024653875.1 Acidobacteriota bacterium | reverse complement strand
CACGGGTATCCCGTGATCTCCAGACCCTTCTGATCGAACTTCTTCAGGTACACCAGGTCCTCCGGGAACACGGACTCTTCAGACTTGCTGGTGGACGGTCCGCGCAGAATCATCGGCACCGACGTATCCAGCGACTGGACGATGCCCACGTGAGGATGCCGCATGAGAAACGAAAAGACGGCCATCGTCTCCGGTTCGGAGAGCGGGTACGCGCCGGCGCCGCCTTGCGTGTAGCCGCGGCTGCTTTCTTCGGTCATCGGCCGCCAGTTCTCGGGATAGTTGCGGTGCAGGTCGAGGCCGCCAATACCGTCCTCGTTCACGCGGCCATCACCGTCGTTGTCATACCCTTCGGCGTACATCACATAGTCGCCCTGTCCCATCGGCACGGTCTGCATCAGGCGCCCCGCCCCGTCCCGCTTGTCCACGATGGCCGAGCCCTTGCCGGCGCCCACGAACTTGCGCATCTGCCGGACGAACCCGTCGCCGTCGAGGTCTTCCGACGGATCCTCGTCGGTCAACCCATCCCCGTCGTTGTCGTACGGACGCACGGTGGACCGCAGCGTCTGCGAGGTGTAGTGATACACCGACGCGCCGTCGGGGTTGTTGTTCGGCTTGGCATACAACGTCTTCGTGTCCACCAGCTTCGTCATCTCCGCGTCCTTGCCGTAGCTGGTCAGCAGGTGATTGGCGAAGTACAGCGTGGCCTCGATGCCCGAGATCTCGCCGGCGTGCCGGCCGCCCTCGATGAACATCGCCGGCTTGTCCGTGTGCCGGCCCGTCTTTTTGTTCGTGATGGTGATCTGCCAGATCTGGCGGCCTTCGAGCGACTGACCGACCGAGTAGAGATCCACCAGATTCGGGTAGTCGCGCGCCCATTTCTGCAGAATCGCGGTGGCCTCTTCGTAGGTGTGGAAATGTTTGAAGTCCACCTGCCCCGGCACCAGCGGCTTCAACTGCGCGTAATCCACCTTCGGGAACGTGGACGCGCCGTCACGCACTCCGCCGCCAACGCGATACATCTTGCCGTCGGGTCCCGTCTGTCCCTGCGTCACGAGCTGGGCTGCCGGCGCCTGCGCGCCGATGGGCGCGCCGGCGGTCCACACAACGGCCACGATGGCGGCCGCGCTTCCAATCAGTGTCAGTGTTCGTCGCATTGTCTGTTCCCTCTAGGTGGTCGATCCTTCGAGCAGTGGCTCCACGCGTTCCAGCCGCGGCCCCTTCTCGTCACACACCGCGAACGTGCTGCCGGCGGTCGGCGCGTACAGCGCCACGCCCGCGTACTCGCCCTTCGCGTTGAGCACATAGAAATTGACGTTGAAGTTCGGCAGGCCCCGGTCGTTGAGCAGCCGCTTCTCGATCGTGTTGCGCTGAATCCGGCGGCACGCGTCAAGGCCGGCATCCTTCGGGTGCCTGCCGCGACGCATCTCCTCCACGACCAGCATCGAACAGAGGCTGAACAAATTGGCCTCGCCGCGCCCCGTGGATCCCGCCGCGCCCACTTCCCCGTCGACGTATAGTCCGGCGCCCAGAATCGGCGAGTCACCCAGACGGCCGGGGATCTTCCACGCGAGTCCGCTCGTGGTGGTCACGCCGCAGACCTCGCCCCTGGCATTCACGCCGTTGCAGTTGATCGTCCCGTAGATGTGGTTCTCGTTGATGAAGCCGTCGGCCACCATGCTCAGCATGACGTCGCGCAACGCCGCCTCGCGGCGGTTGGGATCGAGATAGTGGAGCGGATCGCTGCGGCGCTTCCACTCGAGCCACGCCTTTCGAGATGTCTCGGTGTTGAGGTCCGCTTCGATCGTGAAGCCCATGCCGCGCGCGAATGTCTGCGCGTCCTTGCCGACGATCAGGTGATGATCGGTGGAGTCCATCACGGCCTTCGCCACCAGCGAGGGCGTCCGGACGCCTTCGATCGCGCCCACCGCCCCGGCCCGTTTCCTGGGACCATGCATGACCGACGCGTCCAGCTGGACCACGCCGTCGGCGTTCGGCAGGCCGCCGTACCCGACGCTAGTGTCCAGCGGATCGAGTTCGACGATGTTGACGCCGGCGATGAGCGCGTCGAGCACGTCGGTGCCCCTCATCATCTGTTCGAAGGCCGTTTCCACGCAGGTCCTGGTCCCGCCGTTCTTGAACCTGTACCCGTTGGACGACGACACCACCACAGGACGCACACTGCTCTGCACTCGCACCCCCGGGGCCGCCGTCAGCGGCTGTGCCGCGGCCGCCAGCCCGGCCACCGCCGTGGTGGCCATGAAATCACGCCGACTGATCGTATTGCCCATACGCGGGAGCATAAAGGAAATGGCGAAATGAGGAAATGAGGAAATGAGGAAATGAGGAAATGAGGAAATGGCGAAATGATAGGATCCCGAGTTCTGTATGTCCGTACCTGGCCGCGCCATTTCCCTGGAAGCCGTCCGCGAAGCGGCGAGCCGTGTCTACCGCGTCGCGGTGCGCACGCCGGTCATCCGCCTGGACCCGATTGATCACAGCGCGCCGGAGATCTTCCTCAAACTCGAGATCTTCCAGCCGATTGGCTCCTTCAAGCTGCGCGGCGCCGCCAACGCGATCGCCAGGCTGTCCCCCGCGGCCCTGGCCGAGGGGGTCTGGACCGTCAGCGCCGGCAACGCCGCCCAGGGCGTGGCGCTGGCCGCGCGCGAGGCGGGCGCCAGGGCCTCCGTCCTCGTGATGGACACGGCCCCGGCCACCAAGATCGCCAACATCGAACGCCTCGGTGCCACGATTCACCGCGCCTCCCACGAGGAATGCTGGAAAGCTGTCGAAGACCATCGCTCCGCGCGCATGACCGGCACGTTCGTGCATCCGTTCGACGATGACGATTTCATCTGCGGGAACGGCACGGCCGCGCTCGAGATGCTGGAGGACGTGCCCGACGTGGATGCGGTCATCGCCGCCATCGGCGGCGGCGGACTGCTGTCGGGCGTCGGGTGCGTGATGCGCGCGTTGCGGCCCTCGGCGAAGGTCTACGCCGCCGAGCCGGAAACCGCCGCCCCCCTGGCCGCCTCGCTCGCGGCCGGGCACCCTGTGCGCTTCGACGCCTGGACGCCCTCGTTCGTCGACGGCGCGGGCGGCCGGTCCGTCCTGCCGTCGATGTGGCCCCTGTTGCGCGAGGCGGTTGACGCCTCGGTGGTGGTGTCGCTGGCAGACATCACGCGCGCGATGCGGCTGGCGGCCGAACGGTGCCACATCATCGCGGAGGGCGCGGGCGCCTGCGCCATCGCCGCCGCGCTCTCTCCGCAGGTTCGCGCCGCCGGCCACAAGAAGATCGTGGTCGTGGTGTCCGGCGGCAACATTGACTTGGCCCGATTTGCTTCGCTTGTAACGGAATGACCCCACCAGATTTGTCGACCCTGCCCGAACGCCTGTCCCGTCTGCACGAACTCGCGCTCGATCTCTCCTGGACCTGGAATACCGGACGCGACGTGTTCCGCCGGCTGGATTACCTGTTGTGGCGGCAATCGGCCCACAACCCGGTGCTGATGTTGCGGCAGCTCGAACAGGCGTCGCTCGATCGCGCGGCCAACGACCCGGACTTCCTGGCGGCGTACGACCGCGCGATCCAGACCATGGACACGCACCGCGCGCAGAACGGCCACGCGCGCACGTACTGGCAGGCCACCGTCGGCGCCACAGAAGGCGTCGTGGCGTATTTCTCCGCGGAGTTCGCGCTGCATCAGTCGCTGCCGATCTACGCCGGCGGCCTGGGCGTGCTTGCCGGTGACCACTGCAAGGAAGCCAGCGACCTCGGCATCCCGTTCGTCGGCGTCGGGTTCATGTACCCGCAGGGATATTTCCGCCAGCGCGTCTCGCCTGACGGCTGGCAGCAGGAGGTGTACGAACAGCTCAACTGGGCCGACGCGCCCATCGTCAAGGCGCAGACCCTGGATCGCAAACCGTGTGTCGTGGCCGTGCCGCTGGGTGCGCGCACCGTGCTGGTGCAGGTGTGGGAAGTGCGGCTAGGCCGCGTGCGCCTCTTGCTGCTCGACACCGACCTCGAGCAGAACCAGCCGTGGGACCGTGAGCTGTCGGCCCGCCTGTACGGCGGTGGCCAGGACACGCGGCTCCAGCAGGAGATCGTGCTCGGCCTGGGCGGCGTGCTGGCGTTGCGCGCGCTGGGGCTCACGCCGGCCGTGTGGCACCTGAACGAAGGCCACGCCGCGTTTGTCATTCTGCAGCGGCTGCGGGACCTGCTGGCCGAGGGCCTGCCCTGGGAGCCCGCGCTGGTGGAGGTCCGGCGGACGACGGTCTTCACCACCCACACGCCGGTGCCGGCCGGGCATGACGCGTTTCCCTTTCACCTGGTCGAACAACACCTGGCCGGTTGCTGGGGATCGATGGGCGACGAGCGCGACCACTTCCTCGCACTGGGGACGTACGACAACGGCGCGGGCCCGCAGTTCAACATGACCGCGCTCGCCATGCGATCGGCCGGGGCCATCAACGCCGTCAGCCAGCTGCACGGCGACGTGACGCGCGAGATGTTCGCGCCGCTCTGGCCCGACATGCCGCCGGGGGACCGGCCGGTCGGCGCCATCACCAACGGTGTCCACGTGCCTACTTGGGTCGCCGTGGATCTGGGCCGGCTGTTTGACCGGCAGCTGGGGGCGCAGTGGCGCGACCGCTACGACGAGCCCGCGTTCTGGACGGCCATCTTCGATATTCCGGATGAGGAACTGTGGACGGTGCGGCGCGCGCTGCGCGAGTCGTTGTTTCAGTTCGTGCGTGAGCGCGCGCGCGCCCGGTTTGCCGGGGAAGACGCGGGCGCGGCGCGGGTCGTGGCCGGCGGCGCCATGCTGGATCCCCACGCGTTGACGATTGGCTTCGCGCGGCGATTCACCGGCTACAAGCGCCCCGACCTGATCTTCCGTGACGCCGACCGGCTGGCCCGGCTTGTCAATGACGCGCGGCGCCCGGTCCAGTTCGTGTTCGCCGGCAAAGCCCACCCCGCAGATGAAGCGGGCAAACACCACCTGCAGAACATCTATCACCAGGCGCTGGATCCGAAGTTCGGCGGCCGCGTGGCGTTTGTGGACGACTACGACCTGCACGTCGCCCACCTGCTCGTGCAGGGCTGCGACGTGTGGCTCAACAACCCGCGCAAACCGCTGGAGGCCAGCGGCACCAGCGGCATGAAAGCCGCCATGAACGGTGTCCCCCACCTGTCCATCGGGGACGGCTGGTGGGCCGAAGGCTACACGGGCGACAACGGGTGGCTCATCGACGGCGGGGTCACCGGCACGGACCTGGACGCGGTTGATACGGCCGACGCCGGTGCGCTCTACCGCCTGCTGGAGTCGGACGTGATTCCGCGTTTCTACGAGCGCACGACGAAAGGCGTCCCGACCCGCTGGCTGGCCATGGTCAAGCAGTCCATCGCCACGGTGACCCCGCGGTTCAGCACCCGCCGGATGCTGAAGGACTACATCGAGCGGGCCTATGCGCCCGCGTTTCGCCGGTAGACTCGGCCGGGAAGGTAGAATCAGAGGATGGCCAGAAAGAGCGCGGATGTGGTGCGGTGCGCGTTGTGCAGCGCCAAGGAAGTGGTGGAGCCCCGCGGGGACGAACGCTACTGCCGTGAGTGCTGGGAAAAGAAGATCGCCGTCGAGGACATCGTCGCGCGTGAATTCACGCTCAAGCGGTATATCCGAGCCCAGAGCGCAGAAAAGTATCTGGTCTACCACTCAACCCAGAAGCGGCCGGTGGGCATCATCACCGTCATCGACGACGGCTTTGACCTGTTCTTGACGCTGCTGCTCTATCCCACGTTCGTGTGGGACGACCCCGCATATCACCTGGAGAAGGACCCCGAGCAGCGGTCGTTCGCGGAAATCCTGGTGGATGTCATCGCGGCCGATATCATCGAGCCCTGGGGCGGCGGCAAGTGGCACCTGGAAGTGTTTCGGTCCACGGCGGCGGAGCCGGAGGACTGGAACGGCGAATTGTAAAAATCTTGTAAGACGGCCGGGGTCACAACTTTCCCGAACCCAGGCACGTCCTACCCAGCAGGTATACTGCTGGAAGACCCGGCAGAGCCATCCCACAGATAAGAGGAGCAGACACAGACATGTCGAATCGGAAGGCAACTTTCTTCTATGGGTTCCTGATTGCGCTGGCGTCCCTGGCGGCGGGCATGGTCCTCGCCTCGCGCCTGGATTTCACGCCGGCCTCCTTCGCGCGCACGGTCAACGTCCCGGAGACCAACATGTCTCCGCTGGATGGCCCGATTGACGCCGCGACGTTCCGGAACATCGCGCACGATCAGAATCCGGTGGTGGTCAGCATCCGCACCACCACCCCGCGGCGCACGCGGACGGGCGGCCCCGGCGGCGGCATGCTGGAGGAGTTCTTCCAGCAGCAGCCGCGCGGTGGCCGGCAGCCGGAACTGCCGGACGCCACCGGCGCCGGGTCCGGCTTCATCATCGACAAGACGGGCTTCATCCTGACCAACAACCACGTCGTTGAAGACGCCACGGGCATCGAGGTGTTCCTCTTCGGCATGGACGAGAACGAACCGGGCCTGCCCGCCAAGGTGGTTGGCAAGGACAAGCTGACCGACAGCGCCCTGATCCAGATCACGGAACTGCCGAAGGCCCCGCTGTCGGAAGCCAAGTTCGGCGATTCGCAGCAGATTCAGCCGGGCGACTGGGTGATGGCAATCGGCAACCCGTTCGGCTTTTCCAACACCGTCACCGTCGGCGTCGTCAGCGCGGTCGGCCGCACGGACCCGCAATTGCGCCCGGTCGATGGCCGCGACCTGGAGATGATTCAGACCGACGCCGCGATTAACCGCGGTAACTCCGGCGGGCCGCTCCTGAACGTGCGCGGCGAAGTGGTGGGCATCAACACCGCGATCGTGTCCGACCAGGGCGGCAACATCGGCATCGGCTTCGCCGTGCCGATCCACCTCGTGAAGGAGATCCTGCCGGGACTGCGCACCGGCAAGGTCGTACGCGGCCGCATCGGC
>JANLHE010000122.1 GCA_024653875.1 Acidobacteriota bacterium | reverse complement strand
CCCCTGCAAGAGGCAGACCAGACTAAACTGTAAGGATGGTGGTGCCGCGCAGGAATGAGCTCGTGCTGGAGTCGGTCCGGCGGCTGCTGCGCATGGGGGCCACCCCGAACCTGCTGAACCTGCTCCAGAAGCAGCATCCGGCCGATTTGGCCCAGGTCTTTGCCGCACTCAACGAGCGCGACTGCCACGCGGTCTTTAACGTCCTGGTCGAGCGCAACGGCAAGCTGGCCGTCGAGGCCTTGAGCGAACTGGGCGCGGAAAAAGGTTCGGCGCTGCTGGCCGATCGTCCCGCCGAGGAGATCGCCCGCCTCGTCCAGGAGATTCCGTCAGACGACGCCGCGGGACTGATCGATAACCTGCCAGACGAACTGTCGGCGGTGGTTCTGGACCTGATCCGTCCCAAGCCGGGCGGCGGCGTGTCCGAACTGCTCGATTACGACGAACAGACCGCCGGCCGGTTGATGAACCCGAACGTGTTCGCGCTGCCGGAAGACCTGACCGCCGGCGAGTCGATCACGGCCATCCAGACCGCGCGCGATGTGGAGATGGTGTTCTACCTCTACGTGGTGGACCAGCGCCGGCACCTGGTGGGCGTCACGTCGCTGCGTCGCCTCCTGCTCGTCGCGCCGGACACACCGCTCAAGCGCATCATGACGTCCGACGTCTACAGCGCGCGCGTGGACACCGACCAGGAAGAGGTGGCGCGGCAGGTTGCGTCGTACAACCTGCTGGCGATCCCGGTTGTCGATCAGGAAAACAAACTCGTCGGCGTCATCACCGTGGATGACGTCATCGACATCCTGAAGGACGAAGCCACGGAGGACGTCTTCCGGCTCGCCGGCGTGTCGGCGGAAGACGGCGTGCTGTCGGCGCCGTTCGATTCGCTCAGGCGCCGGTTGCCGTGGCTGGTGGTGAACCTGTTTACCGCGTTCGTCGCCGCCTGGGTCGTCAGCCTCTTCGCGAACACGATCGGCCAGGTCGTGGCCCTCGCGTTCCTGATGCCGGTTGTCGCCGGCATGGGCGGCAACGCGGCGACGCAGACGCTGGCCGTGGTGGTGCGTGGTATCGCGCTGGGCGAGTTGACGTGGAGCAACGCGCGTCAGGCGCTCTTCAAGGAAGGCCTGGTGGGTTTGGGCAACGGGCTCGTGCTGGGCCTGGTCGCCATGCTCGGCGCCTGGCTGCTGGCCAATGACTGGGCCCTGGGCGCCATCCTCGGTCTCGCGATGATCATCAACATGTTCATCGCCGCCACCGCGGGCACGCTGATTCCGCTGGGCCTGCGGGCGGCCAAGGTGGACCCGGCCCTGGCGTCGTCGGTCTTTATCACGACGCTGACCGACGTGTTTGGCTTCCTGTCGTTCCTCGGCCTGGCGACGCTCTTCCTCCGCTTCCTGCACACGGCGCCGGCGGGATGAGGGGGTATGATCGACCGGATGCAGATCGGGTGCCATGCGCGTCCATGCCGCTGACGCCATAGTCCTCAGGACGTACCGCTACGGCGAGGCGGATCGCATCGTGGTCTTCCTGACCGAAGACCGAGGGAAGAAGCGCGGTGTGGCAAAGAACGCCACGAAGTCGAGGCGGCGGTTCGGCGGGGCGCTGGAGCCCTTCACCCGGGGCCGCGTGTCGTACGTGGAGCGCGAAGGCCGTGAGTTGGTGCGGCTGGATCGGATCGAGCCGCTCGATAGTCCGATGCGCGCGGTGACGGGCCGCAGCGACGACGAGGCGGCGCTGGTGTTGGGGCACGCGAGTTACTTCGCGGAGCTGCTCGACGAGTGGGCCCCGGACGCGATGGCCAACGAGCGATTGTTCCGATTGGGCGCGTCGGTCGGCGAGGCGTTGTGCCGCGGCGGGTCGATCGAGTGCCTGGCGCGGTACTTCGAGTTCTGGCTGTTGAGGCTCGAGGGCGTGTATCCGGCGCTGGACCGGTGCCCGCGCTGCGGGCAGTCGCTGGAGGCCGGGGCGGTGCTGGCGACGGGCGAGTGGCAGCTGGTGTGCGGGCGCTGCGGCACGGGGGCCCTGAAGGTGTCGCCGGAGGCGATGGCGCTGTTGCGCCGGTTCGTCGCCGCCACGCCTGGCGCGGTGACGGATGCGGGCGCGGAGGCCGGCATCCTGCGGGAGCTGGAAGCGGTGCACGCGCGGTTGATCACGATGCACCTGGAGAAAGACCTTCGGTCGGCGCGGGTGGTGAGGGAGTTGAGGCCGCAGTTGTGACGTTTCAAGATTTGATTTTCAAGTTATCGGATTACTGGTCCGCGCAGGGATGCCTGATTCAGCAGCCACTCGACACCGAGATGGGCGCCGGCACCATGCACCCGGAGACGTTCCTCCGGGTGTTGGGACCCAAACCCTGGAGCGTCGCCTACGTCCAGCCGTCCCGGCGCCCTGCCGACGGCCGCTTCGGTGAGAATCCCAACCGCCTCTTCAAGCACCACCAGTTCCAGGTCATCCTCAAGCCCGCGCCCGACGACGTACAGGATCTGTACTTGCAGAGCCTGGAAGCGTGCGGCATCGACCTGCGCGCGCATGACGTGCGATTCGAAGAGGACAACTGGGAGTCACCGACGCTCGGCGCGTGGGGCATCGGGTGGCAGGTG
>JANLHE010000118.1 GCA_024653875.1 Acidobacteriota bacterium | reverse complement strand
GGCGAGACGGCGCGGTAGGTCCTGAGGTCGCCTCGCGGATTCCTGGCGCTCGGGGCTCAACCGGTGGCGCCGGTGATGGCTTCGACCGCGCGCCGGAATGACGCCGGGTCAATGGCAGGGAAGCGATAGAGTTCGGGTTCGATCGCGTCGAAGTATTCACGCAGCCGGTCACGCTCGATGAGTCCGCGGGTCAACAGCGCGGCGACATCCCGCCGGTCCGTCTCGTGGCCGCGCTCGATCTTCGCGAGCGCCTGGGCGTACAGGTCGAAGTGCCGGAATGTCACCGTGCCTTCCTGGGCGATGAACGGGCTGCGATCCTCCCATCCTGGTTTCACCGGAATGAAGTCCGCAGGCGACGCCAGCTCCACGTTGACGTTGAGGGAGTCCTTGATCGCCGGAACGGCGCGCAGGACAGCGTCGGCGTCCCCGCCGAATGCGAGATCGATGTCGATCGTTGAGTCTCTCCAGCCCTCGGCCACTGCGGTGGCACCGCCAACGAGATAGACCTGCAAGGGGCCTCGTGCGGCCCGCGCCAGCGCGCGCATGAACGCTCGCAGTCGATCGGCGTCTACGGGTTCACGCACGCCAGGGCCCGCTCGAAACTGACCAGGCGCCGCACGAGCGCGTTATGGCGGCTGTGTGCAGCCGTTCCGTGCTCCTTCTGCAAGCGCATGTAAAGGCGGTGTTCAGGGGCGACGGCCGAGGCCGCCACCGGCACGGCCAAGCCATGAGACCGCAGGTTCGATGCGCCGATTTGGACGAGCAGGGCTTCGATGGAGTCGATGCCGTTCTGGAGGTCACGCAGCCCCTTCAACACGAGGTCGGCCCCTGGCAGTGCCGCGAGTGTGCTTGCGTCCACGTGGCGATTATAGCGAGGTCCAGTCGAAGAAGACGGGCCGGCTGGTGCGGTGCACCCACCGGCCCGTCGTGTTCAGGACTCAGGACTCATTTCTGATTGAGCCAGATGTCCTCGAGCACGTTGAACGTCTGCGTGCCCACTTCCTTGCCGGCGACCGACAGCGTCACCTTGTAGACGCCGGGGCCGATGCCGCCTCCGCCGCCGCCAAATCCCCTTCCACCGCCGCGGCCGCCGGCCGGGGCCGCCGCCGCGCACGGCGTCGGTCCTGCCGGAGCCGCCTGTGCGGCCGCGGCCGCCGGCGCCTGGCCGCCACCGCGGCCGCCACCCCCACCGCCCGCTCCCGGATTGCCGGCGAGGGTCCATTGGAAGCGGTTCAGTCCGGCATTGCCCGTGCCCGTGCAGGTCCGCACGTCCGTGCCGGTGGCCGTGTTGGTGATCGTCACCAGCACGTCCGTCGCCGCCGCCGGCAGGAAGTACGAGATGGCCGTGCCGCGCGGCATGTTGTCGCCGGTCCAGTACTTCGAGCCGGGGACTGCGGTCTGGTTACGACGGTCCGCCTTCCACTGCACGGCCTCGCGCGGCTCGAAGAGGGTCGGGGCGGTCGGCGCAGCCGTAGCCATTTGCTGCAGCGCCGTGATGTCATCCATGATCCAGATGCTGTAGCCGTGCGTGGCCAGCACGAGGTCGTGCTCGCGCGGATGCACCATCACGTCATCGACCCGGACGTTGGGGATGTTCGGCATGAACTTCATCCAGTTCGTGCCTTCGTTGAGCGAGACGTAGAACCCGTACTCGGTCGGCGCGTACAGCAGGTTCTTCGCTACTGGATCCTGACGGATCGAGTTGACGTTGCCCCGCGGCAGGTCGCCGGCGATCGAGGTCCAGGTCTTGCCGTGGTCGGTGGTCTTGAAGACGTAGGGCGCGTGGTCGTTGCTGCGGTGCCCGTCCAGCGCCACGTAGGCCGTCGCGGCGTCGAACTTCGACGCCTCGATGCCCGAGATGTGATACTCCTTCGTGCCGCCGGGGATGTTCTTCCCGACTTCGTTCCAGGACACGCCGCCGTCACGGCTCAGCTGCAGGTTGCCGTCGTCGGTGCCGGCCCAGTAGATGCCGGGGATCATCGGCGACTCTTCCAGCTCGACGACCGTGCCGTACTCGTTCTGCGCGTAGCCGTCGTTCTTCGAGAGGATGCAGCGGACACCAGGGCCCGCCCCTCGTCCGCAGCCAGGCAGGGCATACGACTGCTCGAGAATATTGCGTTTGGTGAGGTCGATGCTCTTGCCCATCACGGGGCCGATCGTCCACGTGGTGCCGCGATTGCGCGAGACGAAGAAATGCCGGCCGCCGAACAGGAGGGTGTTCGGGTTGTGCGGCGAGATCCGCATCGGCGAGTTCCAGTTGTACTGCATGACCTGGTCGGCTGGCAGCTCGTTGAGGATGTTGGCGCCCTGGATGGCCCCGCCCCCGCCGCCGCGACCCGCGCCGCCGATGCGCGGCCGGATGTTGGTCGTGGTGCCGGCGTTCAGGTCGTACCGGTTGATGTTGCCGTTCTGCGACTCCGTGTAGAAGATGTTCGGGTCGTTCGGGTCCACCATCGTCTGGAAGCCGTCGCCGCCGCCCACGCTCATCCAGTTCCACATCTGGATGTTGCCTGAGCGCTGGCCGCTCGGGCCGCACCACGACCCGTTGTCCTGCAGGCCCGTGCACACGGTGTAGGGCCGGCGCATGTCAATCGACACGTGGTAGGGGAGGCCGACCGCCCACAGGCGGACCGAATCCCACGTCGCGCCCTGGTCGTAGCTGACGTCCAGGCCGCCGTCGTTGCCATACATCACGTGATTGCCGTTGGACGGGTCGATCCAGATCGCGTGGTTGTCCACG